>JASUSV010000022.1 GCA_030445865.1 Clostridia bacterium | reverse complement strand
GCTGGCCTACACCGAAGCCAAGAGGCGCTCAAGACACCCGGAAAAATTCGGCACGGGGCACCCTGAAGGAATTGCGGCTCCGGAGGCGGCCAACAACGCTGCCGTCGGCGGCGCCCTCATCCCCCTCATAACCCTCGGCATCCCCGGCTCCCCCACCGCGGCCATAATCTTAAGCGCCCTGGTTATCCAGGGTATTCAGCCAGGACCGCAAGTATTTGAAAAAATGCCCGAACTGGTCTACGGCCTCTTTGCCGGGCTGGTGGTGGCCACCGCCATGATGTACTTAATCGGCCTGTTTACCACCAACCTCTGGGCGCGAGCCGTCACTTTACCTAATTGGTTGCTGGCTCCGGTTATTTTGGTTTTATCTACCATCGGCGCCTATATCAACCGCAACCTCCTTTTTGATATTTGGCTTACCCTTATATTTGGTATTGTAGGTTATTTTTTACGCAAGTTCAATTACTCGTTGCCTTCCCTTATCTTGGGGTTTGTGCTTGGTTTCTTGACAGAAGCAAACTTAAGGAGATCGCTGCTTTTATCTAACGGTAGTTACTTGATTTTTGTCACCCGTCCAATATCTTTAATTTTACTGTTACTAGCTGCTGTTTCTTTGGTAGGTGCAATTTTGCAGCAAAGGAGGCAAAAAGGAAAATTGGACTAGCAGCTTAAAGATTTGAATTCTATTTAACAATGCAGGAGGAGATATTATGCCAAATGTAGCAGACGTCATTTCTTCAATTCTCAAGGAACAGGATATTAAGTACGTTTTTGGAATTCCCGGAGATGAAAGCCTTGATTTGCTAGAGTCCTTTCGAACCAATAACATTGAATTTATCCTAACAAAACACGAAACAAGTGCAGCTATTATGGCTTCTGTTTATGGAGAGATCACTGGCAATCCGGGTATTTGTTTTGTAACAAAAGCACCTGGCGTTTTAAATCTTATGAATGGTTTGGGCCATGCTTATCTAGACAGAATGCCTGTTCTAGCCTTAACAGGACAGTATCCCCAACATGTTTATGAAACAGTTGTACGTCAGAAGCTCAACCATCAGGAGATTCTTCGCGGAACAACCAAATGGAGCGGAACAATTACGGCTGCGACAGCTCAACAAATTCTGCTGAAAGCAATTCGGATTGCAACTGCTCCTAGAGAAGGCCCAGTTCATCTTGATTTACCTGGTAATATTTCAACACAAGCCTCAGAATATAAAGAGATAGATAAAGTAAAACGGCATCAGGTTATAGGATCAATAGGAATAAGTGTTTCTGATGCTTTGAATATGGCCAAAAAGATGCTTCAAGGAGCTAAAGCTCCAGTTATTATTGCCGGCTTGGGGGTTCGTAGAAGTAGGGCGCATAAAGAACTACAAGACTTTGCTCAACAACTCCAGATTCCCGTTTTTACCACAGTATTAGCTAAAAGTACGGTCCCGGGAAAACATCCTTTTTATGCTGGTACATTTTTAGGTGGAAATCTGGAACTCAATTTAATTGAAAAATCAGATCTAATAATTGCAGTAGGTTTGGATATAGCCGATATTTATACAACGCCTTGGAAACTATCACAGCCCATATTGTATATCGATTCTGTGCCAAATACCGATGAATTTTATCATGCCGATTTAGAACTTATTGGTGATATAGGGTTTATTCTAAATACTATAAAGGATATGCCATTAGGCGAGGGAAGATGGGATCCTAGCGAAGTAAGGAGGTATAAATTATGGTTAAATGAAACCCTAACTGCACCTGCGGATGGCCTGACTGTTAAGGATATGGTCGATGTGACTCGTAAGCTACTACCGGATGACGGTATTGTCACTTGCGATGCAGGTTTTTCAAAAACACTTGTTCTCCTTCTTTGGGAAGGATATGCAGAAGATACTTTTTTTACTTCTCACGGGTTATCAACCATGGGTTATAGCTTACCGGCAGCTTTGGCAGCTAAAATACTGTATCCTCAGAGATATGTTGTTTCCATGATGGGTGATGGCTCTTTTGCGATGCGTGCAACTGAAATCGAAGTAGCAGTACGAATGGGGTTGCCAATTACAATAGTAGTATTTTCTGATGAATGCTTAAGTCAAATAGGTGTAAAGCAGCAAAGAAAAGGGTATCCACCCTATGGTGTTCACTTCAAGAACCCTGATTACGTAAAATTTGCAGAAAGTTACGGTGCGCTAGGTTTTGATGTTAAAACAGTTGACGAGTATCAGGCAGCTTTGGTCCAGGCATTGAATTCTCAAAAACCCGCCATTATTGGGGCCCATATTACTAGCAAGAATAACCGCCAATTATTTGATGCAATACGGGGTTAAATCAAAAACATCATTTAGGGGGAGTAAAAGTGAAAGTCTTGTTTGTAGAAAAAACCCATCCTGATGTATTAGAGATAGTAAAATCCTGCGTTCCAGAAGGTTTTGAATTAATAACAGTTGAAACAACCACAGAGGAAGAGAGATTATTAAAGGTTCCTGATGCTGACTTTATTCTTGTAGGCCCTACTCCGATTACAGCTAAACTTTTGGAAAAAGCAAAAAATGTTAAGCTAGTCCAGAAGACAGGCGTGGGAGTGGATAAAATCGATTTAAAAGCAGCTGCTGAAATGGGAATTCCAGTAGCTAACACTGGAGGTACTAATGCTATTGCTGTGGCCGAACATACTATTTTACTAATCCTTGCTGTTTATAAAAAGCTTCCCATTGCCCATCAAAGTTTGGTTGAGGGAAGATGGGCAAAATGGGACTATCGCTGTGAATCTTATGAAATTCATGGAAAAATTGCAGGCATTGTTGGTATGGGCAATATTGGGAGAGAAGTAACGAAAAGGTTACATGGTTTCGGAGCCAATATTATTTACTATGACATGTACAAGTTGCCTCCAGAAAAAGAGGTAGAACTTGGTATTCAATATGTATCTTTGGATGAATTACTAAAGACTTCAGATATTATAAGTCTTCATGTAACATTAACGGAGCAGACTTATCATCTAATTGGAAAAAGGGAACTCAATTTAATGAAAAAATCAGCTATTCTTATTAATACCGCCAGGGGAGCATTGGTAGATGAAGTAGCGTTATATGAGGCGTTAAAAGAAAGGAGGATTACCGCAGCGGGGTTAGATGTTTTTTCAAAAGAACCGCCTGATCCTAAAGATCCAATATTTTCTTTGGATAATGTAGTTGTTACACCCCATATTGGAGGCGGAACCCGTGAAACCATTGAAAGGGTTTATCAATTTTCATTCATGAATATGCTACGAGTACTACAAGGACAGGAACCGTTAAATAAAGTAAATTAAACGAATGAATTAACAGGACATTTAGAGGGAGGGAAGTAATTTACGAGCGTAAAGGCAAAGAAGGGAGTGTTTGTGCGGATGCTGTGGTCATAGCCGTGGGCGCTAAAGCCGATAAGGATTTTATCGATGAGATAAAACAGGTTGCCCCCGATGCTATCATTATCGGTGACAGCGATAATCCTGGCAAAATAATCGATGCTGTACGCTCAGGGTTTGAGGTGGGGGTAAGGATATAGTTTTCCTGTAAACTATAGAGGCGAGTTAGACAAACTTAAGCCCTCACCCCTGCTTTGTAGGCGCGTTATATGCCGGCCTTTTCTATGGCTCAATGCCTATTAGGTAAACGTTAAGGTTACTTTCAAAAGTCAAGTTATTTACTATATTTTGTAATAGAAACTTTTTGAAACATATTTAACACTTATTGAAACATTTTTGTTTCATTAAATTTAAACTATGAGCGTGTCCCCTTTTAAAACAAGGATGGCACGCTTTTTGCTTCTTTATAAAGTTAAGGAAATAATGAACTAACAAAATAACAAGGGCGCCCTTAAAGAATTAATGAAAGGAGAGGAAACTATGCCTTTTGATCATAGTATCGATGTCATGAGCGATTATGCCTTGTCTTTGTCCTACAAAGATCTACCCGAAAGCACTATCAGGAGTGTAAAAAACCGCTTGCTCGATACCATAGGCTGTGCCGTAGGTGCCTTTCATGAGGAACCCTGTAAAATTGCCCGCAGGCTCTGCTATCCTACCGGAGCCCCCCTGACGGCGCGGGTCATCGGTACGTTGGACAGGACCAGTGTGGAGATGGCGGCATTTACCAACGGCGTTATGGCCCGTTACCTGGATTTTAACGATACCTTGCGGGTTAAAGATGCCGGTCACCCCAGCGACACCATTCCTGCCGTCCTGGCCATGGCCGAGGCCCTCCACGCTGACGGCAAAAGCATAATGACCGCCATTGTTTTAGCCTATGAAATATGCTATCGCTTCATTGCCCAGACGCCGCTGGACAAAAAAGGTTGGGACCAGACCAACTATATCGGCGTTGGAAGCGCGCTGGCTGCAGGCAAGCTCCTGGGGTTGAATAAGGAGCAGATGTGCAACACTGCCGCCTTGGCTCTGACCAACACGGTGGGCACCTACCAGTGCCGCGTGGGCGAACTCTCCATGTGGAAGGCTTGTTCCGCAGCCATGGCCTGTTACCTGGGGATACTGGGCGCCTTCATGGCCCGTGAGGGTATGACCGGGCCGGAGGAAGCCATGGAAGGCCAGTACGGCATGATGAACATGGTCACCGGCCCCATCAGCATTGAGCCTTTAGGCAATGGTAAAGATGTGCCGTTTGGGATAGAAAAGTTTATGCTGAAGAAGTTCCCGGTGCGCGACTCCTGCCAGTTACCGATTGAAACCGCTTTAGAATTGAGGCAAAAGGTTTCCCCGGCCGATATCAAGTCTCTAGACGTGCAGATGTACGAGTCATCTATAAGAACGGCTGTAGCCCGTGAACAGCTGTGGAAGCCCAAGACCCGCGAGACGGCCGACCACAGCATCCCCTTCTCCATTGCGGTCGCCCTTCTTGATGGTGATGTCACTCCCGAAACCTTCAGGCGTAAGAGATTTCTCGACCAGGACGTGCTGGACCTGCTTAGCCGCATGAAGATCGAGGAAAATCCGGAATTCACCAAGCTGACTCCGGAAATAAGGACCATCCGCATAGAGGCCACGACGTACTCCGGCGAGAAAGTAGTTGTCCAAAAGCAGCTCACTCTCGAAGAAGCCGGCAGGGAATGGTCCCGAGAAGAGGTAGAGGCTAAGTTCCTGGGCCTGACGCGCGACTTCTTAACCGAAGCTCAAATTCAGAACATCCTGGATATAGTTTGGCATCTGGAAGATGTGGACGACGCCGCCACCAAGCTCCTGGACAACCTGCAGTTGTAGAGCTCGGGCGAATTGGTATTCGGGCGGCGGGCCCTGCGCCCCTGCAGAAAGCTGCCGCCGGGGCGCAGGGCCATTTAAAAAATCGAGGTGAAAAAACTATGGGCGCGGTTGGGGAAATCATAGCAAAATACGTTAGCTCCCTTGATCTTGCTTCTATACCGGCAGAAGTAATCGAAAAAACCAAGATGTGCCTCCTCGATACCCTCAGCGTGGCGGTGGCCGGGTCTCAAAGCAAAGAAGCGAGGATCGTCCAATCCGTAGTGTCGAGGTTAGGGGGAGCACCGGAGGCTACGGTAATAAATTCGGAAACCAGGCTCCCGGCGCCCAATGCCGCGTTAATAAACGCCACTATGGCCCACTCCCTGGAGCTGGACGATACCGACAGATACACGTACTATCACCCCGGCGCGCCTATTATTATGGCCGCTCTGGCCGTCGCGGAAGCGAGAGGCTGTAGCGGGAAAAGGCTGTTAGAAGGCATTTTGGCAGGTTATGAAGTATCCATCCGCATCGCCGAGGCCGTAAATCCTGCCCACCGCTGGAGGGGTTTCCATACTACGGGTACGGTAGGTACTTTTGGGGCAGGTATCGCCTGTGCCAAGATATTAGGCCTGGAGCCCCCCAAAATAGTTAGTACCCTAGGGATTAGCGGCACCCAGGCGGCGGGTCTGTTTGAGTTTCTTCAAGACGGCAGTATGACCAAGCGATTCCATCCCGGTAAGAGCGCCTGGAACGGCATCATGGCCGCTTATCTGGCCGAAGCCGGGTTTACCGGTCCGGCTACTATCCTGGAGGGGGAAAACGGTTTTTTGAGGGCCACCAGCGATGGGGCCGATATATCCAGGCTTGCAGACGGTCTGGGCGAAGCTTTTAGAATTATGCGGGTCGGCATCAAGCGCCATGCCGCCTGCCGTTACTGTCATACTTCCATTGACGCGGCCTTAGAAATTAAGGATACTTATAATCCCTACATAAAGGATATCGAAAAAATCGAGGTCTATGTGAGCAAGCTATGCGCCAGGCAAACGGGCAAGGCCGATGCCTCTACTTTGCTGGCGGCGCAGTTGAGTACGCCTTACAGCGTTGCCCTGGCCCTGGCCAAAGGTGAAGCCGGCATCGATGCCTTTCTAAGCGGGCTAAGCGATCCCGAAGTGATTTCTTTGATGCAAAAAGTTGAAGTCAGGGAGCACGGTGAATTCGGTGAGACGGGCCGCCAGGCGCTGGTAAGGGTTAGAACTAGGGGAAGGGGGTGTTTAGAGAAAAGGGTGGATTTAGCTAAAGGGGAGCCGGAAAATCCTTTGACACCGATGGAATTTAAGGAAAAAATTCGGGGATTATGCAGTAGCATTTTGGGCGAGGAGAAGACCGGCGCGCTTTTAAGCTTTATTAGCGGGATAGAACGGGAAGAATCCTTGGGACGATTGTTTAGCTTGCTTAAAAACTAAAAGAAAGGGGTTTTTCAGGCGTGAGTATCAAAAAGCCTTCGAGGTGGATTTTCCTGGCCGTTACTGCCCTAATTCTGGCAGGCCTGATTCTGTCCGCCTGCAGCGGGCAGAAGAAGACGGAAAGCGGCGCCCCGGCCAAGGCCGGCGGTACTGAAGAAGCCAAAAAGGAGGCTGCAGCCGGCAAATTCCCGGAAAAAGATATTACCTTGATCGTGCCCTGGAATCCCGGCTCCACGAGCGACCGTAATGCCAGGGAGGTGAAGCCGTTCTTTGATAAAGTAGTGGGCAGGCCGCTTTTGATTGAAAACATCGCGGGCGCTTCGGGCCTGGCGGGTTGGACGGCCTATATGGGTAGACCAAAAGACGGCTACACTTTTGTTTTCACCAACTGGCCGGTCTTGTACCAGCAGATTGTTACGGGAGAGGCCAAATATACCCTGGATGCTTTTTATAACCTGGGTGGCATTAACGACGACCCCATCGCCCTTCTGAAAAGGAAAGATGATAATCGCTGGAAGAATGCTGCCGAGTTCATTGAAGACTGCAAGAAGAATCCCAATAAGTATAAAGTTTCCATGACCGGCCCCAATTCGTTCCAGAACCTAGTAGCTTATTACTTGATGGACGCATTTGGTATAAAATTCCAAATTGTGAACTCTCCCGGCGGCGCCAACGAGGCCAACCAGATGCTGGTCGGGGGCCATGTAGATTTATGCTTAACTAATGCCTATTCAGGCTACCTTATTCGCGAGGCCGCTACCTGCCTGGGCCTTGTCGCCAATACCAAAGTCCCCAATATGTGGCCGGAAGGGACGCCTGTCTCCGAGCAGACCGGCAAGAAAGACCTCGCCAACCTAACCGTCTTGCGCGGTTTCTCCGTCCACAGCGAGGTCCAGAAAAAATACCCCGATAGAGTCAAATTTATCGAGGACGCTTTAGCCAAAGCCTGCACTGACCCAGGGTTTGTCCAAAAGATGAAAGAAAGCGGCGAGGGCGACGTGAGCTACTGGATCCCCAGGGACGAGTTTGAGAAGAGGCTCAAGGGTTCGCTGGAAGTAGTAGATAAATACAAACAATACCTGGTAAGCAGCAAAAAATAAATTATCTTCATCTCGGGCAGCCATTAAGGCTGCCCGGGAGTAAAATAAAAAGGTGATAAACTATGAAAGATTGGAAAGATTGGGCATTTTTAACAGGTTTTTTGGCCTTTGCTCTATTCTTAACCATATCCTCATGGGACTACCCCTTTATTGTAGCTATTTACCCGCGCCTTCTGCTTATTTGCGGCTTTGTGTTAAGCGGCCTGAAGATAGCGTTTATATTTAAAAACAAGAGTGAGGTAAAAGTTGAAGTAGCTGAAGCAGGACCCGGGGGCTCTGAAAACCGGAAGTATATGTGGATTTATCTGGCATGCGGTATTTTATATATGCTTTTAATGCCAGTCCTGGGTTTTATTCTGAGCACCTTTGTAACCATGATTGTCCTCTTGGGCCTATTTAGAATAGAGTTTAAAACTGCCCTGCCGGTGGCCGTAGGTACCCCGTTAATTCTTTATGTAATTTTTGTTATCGCGCTGGAAATACCTTTGCCGAAGGGTATAGTTGAGAATTTGCTGTTTTAGGGGTGACGGAGCGTGATTTTGGATACCTTGGCCGTGGGTCTGAGCCATTTTTTCACATTCTATAATCTGCTGGCTGCTTTTATAGGTTGTCTGCTCGGCATAATCTTTGGCGCCCTGCCGGCTTTTACCGCCTCCATGGGTGTAGCCACCCTCCTCCCCTTTACTTATGGGCTACCTCCCGATACCGGCCTCGTCCTTCTGGCCAGCATATATGTGGGGGCCATGTACGGCGGCTCCATACCGGCGATCCTAATGCATACGCCGGGTACGCCGGGAGCGGCGGCTACGGTAATCGACGGCTATGCCATGGCTAAGAAAGGCCAGGCCGATACGGCCATCGTGGTCAGCGCCACTTCTTCCGCCGTAGCTAGTTTTCTTGCCAGCATATTTGTCTGCATTACCGGGCCCATACTCTCGTTTTACGCCGCCAGGATCAGCCCGGCGGAGATATTTTTGGTGGCCATGCTGGGTATTATCGTCCTGGGCAACCTCGCCGGCAGCGACCCCATTAAGGGCTTTATAGGCGGGATAATCGGGCTCCTGCTGGGCACCGTGGGCGCCGATTTTGTCATGGGCTACAATCGCTTTACCTTCGGCCTTTACCAGTTGTACGAAGGCATCCCCCTAGTGCCGGCCTTAGTAGGCCTGCTGGCGCTCTCCGAGTGCTTCACCCTGGTGCAGCAGGAAAGCGGCCAGTTGGTGGCTACCGGCGAAGTAAAATTCAGCTTCCGAAAAGTGCTGCGCGATTTGTGGGACACCATTTTTGGGAAGTACTGGAAAGATACCTTATTATCAACCGTTATCGGGGGCGTGATCGGATTTATACCCGGCGAAGGGGCGTCGGTGGCCAACTTTGTGGCCTACGACCAGGCCAAGAGGCTTTCGCGCCACCCGGAGCGCTTTGGTACGGGCATCCCCGAAGGGGTGATTGCCTGCGAGGCGGCGAACAATTCCGTTGTCCCCATGGCCCTTTTGCCGGCCCTTGCCCTCGGTATTCCCGGTAGTTCTACAGCGGCCCTCATCCTCTCCGGCGTTATGATGCATGGTTTACGGCCCGGCCCGGGTGTTTTCGAGCGCAGCCCGGAAGTTATGGGCACATTTTTGATCGGACTCCTGGCTGCCAGCCTGCTGATTATGGTTATAGGTTTGATTATTGTTAGGCCCGCCTGCCAGGTGGCCAAGATCGACAGTTCTCTCCTGGCGGGGGTAATTTTGATGCTAGCCAGTGTAGGCGTTTTTGCAGTGCGTTACAGCCTTTTCGACGTAGGTATTATGCTGGCCTTTGGTCTGCTCGGCTATGGTTTGAAATACTGCGGTTGCCCGCCGGTGACTGCCGTCGTCGGCCTCGTCCTGGGCCCCATCGCCGAGAGGTCGTTTACGACCGCCCTTTCCATTTCGGGGGGCAGTGCGGCCATCTTTTTCTTCCGGCCGGTGGCGGCGGTTTTGTGGGTGGTAATAATTTTCTCGCTCTTTCTGCCCTGGCTGCGGAGCAGAAGGCAAAAAAGCATGAGGGAAAATACGGAAGCATTGTAAGTTTCCAAGAAAGGTTGGTGCAGGGTTCGTGGCCTCGCTGGGCGATAAAGGCGAGATCGGCGGTTTAAAGGTAAAAAACAGAATAGTCATGGCCCCTATGGGTACCAACCTGGCCTGTGCCGACGGCAGCGTTTCGCCGGAAATGGTGGCCTATTACAGCCGGAGGGCCAGAGGGGGCGCAGGCCTGGTAATAGTGGAAAGCAGCGCGGTAGATTTTCCCTACGGATCCGGTGGGGCGGCCCAGCCCCGCGCCGATGAGGATAGGTTTGTCCCCGGTCTAAGCCGGCTGGCCGAGGCCATCCAAAATTACGGCGCCCGGGCTGTAGTTCAATTAAACCACGCTGGCCGAAACCGGTCGGGGGGCTGGGCGCCGTCCGACATGGATGAGTCTGAATTGGAGTTAATAGCCGAAAAGTTCGCCCTGGCGGCTTTGCGGGCAAAGGAAGCGGGCTTTGACGCCGTAGAGATTCATGCCGCCCATTCTTACCTGCTTACCAGGTTTTTGAGCCGGGCCTATAACTCCAGGGACGACAAATACGGCGGATCGCTGGAGAACAGGCTGCGCTTTCCGTTGAAAGTACTGCAGGAAGTCAAGCGAAGAGTTGGCTCGTTGCCTGTTCTCGTGCGAATCAACGGCAGGGAATTTCTCGATGGCGGCATCGACCTGGAGGAAAGCAAAGAGATAGCCCGCGCTTTTGAAAAGGCGGGAGCCAGCGCCATCGACGTAAGCTGCGGCCCCGGCAAAACGCGCTATAGCCTGGAGCCCTGGATCACGCCCCAGGGGTGGCGGATACCTTATGCCGCGGCCATAAAAGCCGCCGTTTCCGTACCGGTTATAGGGGTGGGCTGCATCCGCGAACCGGATTTTGCCCAAAAGATCTTAAGCGAGAATAAGGTGGACTTTGTGGCCGTGGGCCGGGGCATGATCGCCGATCCCGACTGGGCTAACAAGGCCTTGCGGGGCGAGAAAATAAGGCCCTGCATCGGCTGCAACCTGGGGTGTGTCGGGCGGAGGGTTTTCGGCAAATCGCCCATCCGCTGCGCCGTAAACCCCGAGGCCGGCCGGGAGAGCGAAGCAGGGTATGGGCCGGCCGGGAAAAAGAAAAAGGTCGTCGTAGTAGGTGGTGGCCCGGCGGGGATGACTGCCGCCCTGGCGGCCGGGAAACGCGGCCACGAAGTGACCCTTTTAGAAAAAAGCGGGCGCCTGGGAGGGAAAGCTCTCCTCGCCGCCCTTCCGCCGGGAAAAGAAAGGATTAAGCAGTGGGTAGAGTACCTGGAAGAAGAAATAAAAGGGAGCGGGATACGGGTTTTGCTTGACGCACCCGAAAGCGGGTATAAAAGCATGGACCCCGAGGTCCTGGTTTTAGCTACCGGAGCCGGCACTCTTTTTCCCGAGGCCGTTGTGGCCAAAAGGGATAATCCGGAAATCCGGATTTTAACCGGCGAAGAATGCCTTGCTAACTTAGAAGTTGCGGCCGGGAAGCGAATTACGGTTATCGGCGGGGGCGGTGTGGGCTGCGAGTTGGCCCTTACGGTAGCCGAAAGGGGAGCCGAAGTTACCGTAGTGGAAATGCTGGACGACGTTGCCGCCGACCTCGACCCCATCACCCGGCAGGCGTTAAAGGAAATGATGGCCGAAAAGAGGATTTTGCTTAAAACCGGAAGCGCGTTTGAGGATTTGGAAGAGAAACGGGTAATCGCCAGCACTAAATCCGGCCGGGAGAGCTGGGAAGCAGATGTAGTGGTGTTTTGCTGGGGACAGAGACCCTCTCTTCCGCAAGAGACGATTTCCGGAATAGGTGCTGAAGTCTACGTTATCGGGGATGCTGCGGAACCCGGCAACTTTTTAAAAGCTACTGCCCAGGGGTATTGGGTTGGCAGGAGCTTATAGCAATTGGCCTACGGATCGCTGGCGAGCCCATCTGGAGCCGTCGCCAGCGCCCCGGCACGGGGAATGTTTCGGAAGCATCGCAATTTATCTGGGGGTGTTGGTTAAAATGGGATGACCATAACCGAAAAAATCTTGGCTTCGGCTGCCGGGAAAGAAAAAGTTGCGCCGGGAGAAATCGTAACCGTAAAAGTGGACCTGGCCATGATGACCGATATCATCGGCCCCCGCATCGAAATCGCCGAGAGGTTAAAAGAACTGGGGGCAAGAGTTTGGGACCCGGAGAAAGTAGTGGTGGTTTCCGACCATTATACTCCTCCGGCCACCGCCCGCCAGGCGGATATCGTCAAATTTACGCGGGAATGGGCCCAGAGCCAGGGAATCCAAAGGTACCATGAATACGAAGGGGCTTGTCACCAGATCTTGGCCGAAAAAGGTTATATTAAGCCGGGCATGGTTGCCGTAGGCACCGATTCCCATACCTGCATGGGTGGGGCAGTAGGCGCTTTTGCCACCGGCATAGGATCCACCGAAATGCTGGGAGTCCTGGTTACCGGCGAGATCTGGTTTAAAGTCCCGGCCACCATTAAGGTTATTTGGGAAGGAAAACCGGGAGCCGGGGTGATGGCCAAAGACCTGATTTTAAAGACCTGTGGCGTTATCGGCCATGCAGGAGCCACCTACCGGGCTTTAGAATTCACAGGCCCGGCCATAAATGCCCTGCCTATGGATGAGCGCTGGTGTATAGCCAACATGGCCGTAGAGATGGGGGCCAAAAACGGCATTATCGAAGCCGATGAGGTCACCGCTGCTTTCTTCCAAAAAATAGGGGTAGATGAAGGCAAACATTTCTCCAGCGATCCCGACGCCGCCTACTTGCAAATCATCCGCCTGGATGCCGGTCAGTTGGAGCCGCAAGTCGCCTGTCCCCCGGCCGTAGATCAGGTCCATCCCATACGGGAAGTTGCCGGCGAAAGGATTGACCAGGCGTACGTCGGTTCCTGTACCGGCGGCCGCTTAAACGACTTAAAGGCGGTTGCCAAAATCCTGGAGGGCCGAAAAGTGGCCAAAAATGTAAGGCTCCTGGTTTCTCCTGCCTCCCGGGACGTTTACCTAGAAGCCTTAAAGGCGGGCCTGCTGGAAACCATAGCTGCTGCCGGCGGCGTTATACTCGCCCCTACCTGCGGGGCCTGCGTGGGTGCCCACAGCGGCCTCCTGGCTGCCGGCGAGCGCTGCATTTCGGCTACCAACCGCAACTTTGTCGGCCGCATGGGAAGCCCGCAGGCAGAAGTATACCTGGCTTCGCCGGCGACGGTAGCGGCCTCGGCAATCGAAGGCCGTATTGCCGACCCAAGACCATATTTGGAGGGATGAGAGATGCCGCAAGGAGTATTGCGGGGAAAGGCCTGGAAGTTTGGGGACAACATCAATACCGACCTCATCTCCCCGGCGCAGTACATGGAGCTGGATTATGAAAGTATAGGCCGGCATGCCATGGAGGGGGTGATGCCCGGTTTTGCCGACAGAATTAGTAAAGGTGATTTTATCGTTGCCGGCGAAAACTTTGGCTCCGGTTCCAGCCGGGAGACGGCCCAGATCGCCTTAAAATACGCCGGAGTCGGGGGGGTGATCGCCAAATCTTTCGCCCGCATCTTTTTTAGGAATTCCATCAATACCGGGCTACCGGTTTTAGAACTGCAAGAAGTAGACAGGATTGACCAGGGAGACGAACTGGAAATAGATCTGGCCAAAGGGGAAGTAAAGAATTTAAGCAAGAACGAAAGCTATGCCGTGCCGCCGTTGCCGCCCAACGTGAGGGAATTGGTAGAAGCTGGCGGCCTAATCCCTTACCTTAAAGCGAAATTGCAAAATACTTGAGCGAAGGTGATGGAATCATGCCCAGATTATACGAGTATCAAGGCAAAAAATTGTTCCGGGCCGGAGGCATACCCGTACCCGAAGGCAGGGTGGCGACCACGCCCCAAGAAGCGCAGGAAGTTGCCCAGAGCATCGGTTTCCCCGTAGCTATTAAAGCCCAGGTACTGGCCGGGAAAAGAGGGAAGGCCGGGGCCATTAAATTCGCCGAAGACGCCGATGAGGTGTATCACATAGCCAGTAACCTGCTAGGCAAGAGCATAAGAGGCATGGAGATAACCAGGCTGCTGGTTGAGAAAAAGTTGAATATTAAAAAGGAGCTATATCTTGCGATAACGGCCGACCCCTCCTCCCGTCAGCCGGTGGCCATCTTTTCGGCTGTGGGGGGTATGGATATTGAAGAGATGGCGGCGCAAGATCCGGGGGCGATTATCAAAAAGAAAATCGACATTTTAAGAGGTTTCCGCGATTATGACGGCTTGAATCTGGTTAGAAAGGCCGGAGACTTATCGGGCGCGGAAAAGCTTTCCCTGGCAGCCCTGGCAGCTAAACTTTACCGGCTCTACCGGCAATACGACTGCAAATTGGCCGAGATTAACCCCCTGGTTTTGACTGATGAAGGTTTTGTGGCCGCGGATGCCAGGGTGGACATCGACGACGACGCCGTATCGCGGCAGACCGGCCTGGAGTTAGAAGCTATGGAGGATGCCGGCGAAAGGCCGCCCACGCCGCTGGAGATAGCCGCGGGCAAGATCGATGCTTTCGACCACAGGGGCAGCGCCCATTTCGTGCAGCTTGACCCCGGAGCTCAGTACGCCCGGGAAATGGGCCTGGTTCCCATCGGCTTTGACTGCGTGGGGACGGGCGCTTCCCTGGCGGTTATGGATGAACTGGTGCCCTTAGGGTACTATCCCATCAATTTCTGCGACACTTCCGGCAATCCAACTGCCTCCAAACTCTACCGGGTAACCAAGATAATCTTTTCCCAGCCCGAAATCCAGGGTTACGTATTTGTCTCCTGCGTTTCCAGCCAGCAGTTAGACAATACCGCCAGGGGTATTATTAAGGCGCTTAAAGAACTTTACCCGGCTACCGGCGGTAAGCCCAATATTCCGGTGGTCCTGGCCTTCCGGGGAGCCTGGGACGATGTCGCCCAGCGCCTTTTTGAAGACCATGGGATTGCGCAGTCGCCCTTGGTAAAAATCCTGGGGCGAGAAGCGACGGAAAAAGATGCCGCCGAGGCCTTTGACCGCCTTTACCGGGCATGGCAAGGAGGGGATAAAGTTGAAGGATAATCTACTGCAATTCGAAGTTTTTTCCGGCGGAAAGGTGTGCATTGATCTGGAAAAGTGTAAAGGCTGCGTCTCTAAAGTCTGCATTGAAGCCTGCACGGGTACGGGCAAACCGGAGGCTTTTGAACTCCGCGAAGGGTTGCCGGCTTTGAGGGTAGACCCTGCTGCCCTGAAAAAGGGTGGATGTGTAGAGTGCCTGGCCTGCGAGCTGGACTGCCAGCTTTACGGCAATAAAGGCCTGACCATTGTGCTGCCTATGCCGGAGCTAGATCATTACTTGGAAGCGGCTGCGACGAAACCTGTTTATATGAGGTGATATTTATGGCCATTTTGATAAACGAAACCACGGAAGTTATGGTTCAAGGGATAACCGGAAGAGAGGCGCAGTTGCGCGTCGAGTTAATGAGATCTTACGGGACGAAGGTTGTGGCCGGCGTAACTCCGGGTAAAGGCGGCCAAGAGGTCATGGGGGTGCCGGTCTACGATACCGTAGAAGAAGCAGTGGAAAGGCATCCCAATATTAGCGCTACCTGCATTTTTGTCCCCGCCAAGGTAGCCAAGCATGCGGCCCTAGAAGCTATAGACGCCGGCATAAAAGTCATATCCCTTCACCCCGAAAGGGTGCCTCAGCAGGATATGCTGGAAATTATCGCTTACAGCCGCGGCAAAGACGTCACGGTCATCGGGCCCAATACTATTGGTGTAATCAGTCCCGGCAAAGCCTTAATCGGCATGATTGGGGGTAACGTAGATTTTGCCCGCCAGTGCTTCCGCCCCGGCAGGATCGGGGTGCTGTCCAGGAGTGGCGGCAATACCACAACTTTGTCGTATTATTTGACCAAGGCCGGCTTCGGCCAAAGCACAGCCGTCAGCGTCGGGGGGGATGCCTTTATTGGAGCGACCTGGCGCGACCTCCTGGCCCTTTTCGAAAAGGACCCGGAAACCGATGCCGTCGCCGTCTTCGGGGAGATCGGCACCACCACCGAGGAAGACGCTGCCGAGTTTATAAAGCAGGGCGGCTTTACCAAGCCCATGGTGGCCTATATAGCCGGGCGTTACGCCAGGCCCAATATGAGATTTGGCCATGCCGGAGCCATTATTTCCCGGGGTACGGGAGCGGCGCAGGGGAAGATCGAGGCCTTGAAGTCCGCCGGGGTATATGTAGTGGACCACTTCGGGGATATAGGGGAAGCCCTGAAAACCGCCCTTTCCCGGCATTGAGGAGGCGGGGAAAATGTTTGATTTTCCTCGAGAAATAACCGTCGTCGAAGTAGGGCCCAGGGACGGCTTTCAAAACGTTAAAGAGTTTATCCCCACCGACAAGAAAATAGGGCTCATCAATGCCCTGGCCCGTACCGGCATCGCCAGGATCGAGGCCACTTCCTTCGTGCACCCCAAAGCCGTCCCGCAGATGGCCGACGCCGGAGAGGTATTCCGGCAGATCGAAAAGGTCGGTGGCGTGCGCTACAGCGCTTTAGTGCCCAATTTGCGCGGCGCCGAGAAGGCCCTGGAGGCAGGGGTGCGGGAGCTGGTCTTTGTGGTTTCGGCCAGCGAAACCCACAACCGGAAGAACGTCAACCGCAGCATTGAGGAATCTCTGGATGAATTTGAGGCTATTGCGGGAGCGGCGAGCCGGGTTCCCGGTTGCCTGCTCAGGTTGGATATTTCCACCGCCTTTGGCTGTCCCTTTGAGGGCAAGGTTCCTGTGGAAGCGGTAGCCCGCATCGCTGCCCGGGCGCGTGACCTGGGGACGGCAGAAGTTAACTTGTGCGATACTACCGGTATGGCCAACCCCAGGCAGGTTTATGAAGAATTTACCTCCCTGAAAGAAATGGTGCCGGACGTTAACTGGGCGGCCCACTTCCATAATACCCGGGGCGCGGGCCTGGCCAACGTGCTGGCCGCGCTGCAGGCCGGCATTACCGTCTTTGACGCCTCCATCGGGGGCCTGGGTGGATGCCCCTTTGCCCCGGGAGCTACGGGCAATATCGCTACCGAAGATCTGGTCCATATGCTCGAGGAGATGGGCCTCAGCACCGGGATCGATTTGCCGGCTTTAATAAACTGCGCCAGGCTGGCCGAGGAATACCTGGGCTTTACCCTGCCGGGCCAGGTCATGAAGGCCGGGCGGGCCTGCGATTTACATCCAGTTTAAAGGTGCTTCCGAAAGAAATATTTAAAATGGCGGGGGTGCTGGTGGCGAGCGGCTTTAGGCGAGCGATCC
Organism: Clostridia bacterium; assembly: GCA_030445865.1. Taxonomy (GTDB): domain Bacteria; phylum Bacillota; class DSM-521; order Neomoorellales; family Neomoorellaceae; genus JASUSV01. The sequence goes on along the minus strand of JASUSV010000022.1, from coordinate 8,474 downwards.
CTCAGGAGCGAGCGCCAACGCCCCCGGCAGGGGAAACGCTTCGGAAACATGAGTTTAAAAAAAGGGGGAAATATAAAATGCATCCGGAAATGGTTACCCTTCACTGCACTATTATGCGAGGGGGAACGAGTAAAGGAATATTTCTTTTAAAGAATGAACTTCCTAAAAACCCCGATTTAAGGGATAAAGTCATCCGGGCGGTTTTCGGTAGCCCTGATATTCGCCAGATCGATGGGCTGGGCGGGGCCGATACTCTCACCAGCAAGCTGGCCATCATTGGGCCGCCCACCCGGGCCGATGCGGATATCGACTATACTTTTGCCCAGGTAAGTATTGACACGAGCAAGGTGGATTTTAAGGGCAATTGCGGCAATATATCTTCTGCCGTGGGGCCTTTCGCCATCGACAAGGGATTTGTTCAGGCTACCGAGCCTATAACCACCGTCCGTATCCACCAGACCAATACCGGGAAAATAATCATAGCCGAAGTCCCTACCAAAGACGGCAAAGCCCTGGTGGAAGGTAATTACGAGATAGACGGCGTCCCCGGTAGCGGGGCCAAAATCAACCTGGATTTCTCGGATTCTGCCGGCTCAGTTACGGGCAAACTGCTTCCGACCGGAAATGTAAAGGATAAGCTCGATGTGCCCGGCCTGGGCAAGATCGAGGTTTCCATTGTTGATGCCGCCAACCCCGTGGTTTTTGTTAAAGCCCAGGATGTAGGCATGAAGGGGACGGAAACGCCCCAGGAAATGGATGGGGACCAGGACCTGCTCGACCGCATCGAAAGAGTGCGCGGCAAGGCCACGGAGAAAATCGGCCTGGTGAACAACTGGCAGGAGGCGGCTACCGAAAGCCCTTACATCCCCTTTATAGTTATGGTAAGCCCCAGCGCCAGTTACGAAACCTATAATAAAAAGTATATAGCGGCTGAGGAAATCGACTTTGTCGCCCGCCTCTGCTTTATGCTAAAAACCCATAAAGCCTACGCCATTACCGGTACCATCTGCACCGGCGTGGCGGCCAAGATTCCCGGCACGGTAGTTTACGAAGTACTTAAAGAAGACGCCAAAAAGCGTAAAGAATTAGTTTTCGGCCACCCGGCGGGCAAAATCGACGTGGAGGCCGAGGTAGAAGATAACGGCAGCGGCTACGTTATACGCCGGGCCGCCGTAGGGCGCACGGCCAGAATGATTATGGACGGATACGTATATATCAAAAAATCCATCTTTGGATAATAATGGGCATCCTCTATCGCCTAAAAAGAACAAGATCCGCGTCGGAAGCGCGGATCTTGTTTGAATTTTTTTTGGAGGAAGAATGGATTCCAAGGGCGAAATTTTTAAGAAGGGGGGTGGGTTATGAAGCCAAAAGTTGTGGCTATCAGTTACGGGCAGTTGACGGACATATTGATAGAGATGAAGAAACTTTATGAGAGTGTTGTTGAATTGCAAATAATAGACGCTTTATTAGAGGAGGCTTTAAATACCGCCCGTCGCTTGGAGCAGAGGGAAGAAGTAGAAGTATTTGTGACCGGAAATTCTAACGCCAGGATTCTGGTAAATAATTTAGAGACGCCTATTGTGGCCATCAAAGCCGGGGCCAGTACGGTGGCTGAAAAAGTTTATGAAGCCGCTAAAACTTATGGGGAACCTATAGCCGTGATGAGCTTTCGCAACCGCATGCCGGCGCTCCAGGATCTTTTAGAACTTCTTAAAGTGAAGGCGGAAGAATTCGTTTTCACCGACAGCCACAGCGCCGAAGAGTGTATTAGAACCCTGCAGAGCCGGGGTTTTAAAGCCGTAGTAGGAGCGGGCCAAGTATGCAGGATAGCCCAGAAGTACAATTTCCCTTCTGTTTTCAGGTATCCTAGAGAAACCATTCTTGAAGCCCTGGATACCGCCGCCAAGCTGGCAGTTTCCAGATGGTACGATAAATTAAAAAATAAGCAGCTCAAGGTTATTTTGGATAACATTCAGAACGGCGTAATAGCTACCGACCGTTCGGGTATGATCAATCTTTTTAACGCTTCGGCAGAAAAGATACTGGGAATAGAGAAGGAAGCCGCCGTCGGCAGGCAGATAACCGACATACTCCCCGGGGAAAAATACCGCGAGGCACAGGCAATCAAAAGGCCGGAATTAAATTGTGTTGAGCGTTTAAATCAAAAAGAGCTGGTGTGCAATTATATACCCATTGTAGAAAAAGATCAGGTCGAGGGCATGGTTGTTACTTTTAATAATTTAAAAGATGTCCAGGAGTCCGAGTACGAAATCCGGCGGAAATATAGAAATAAAGGTTTTATCGCCCGGGCGACTTTGAACGATATAATAGGCGAAAGCCCTGCCATAAAACAGGCGAAAATATTTGCGGAGCGCTTTGCCAAAAGCGAAGGGACGGTCCTTATCACCGGCGAATCCGGTACGGGCAAAGAACTTTTTGCGCAAGGAATCCATCTGGCCAGTAAGCGCGCGGGCGGCCCTTTTGTGCCCATCAACTGCGCCGCTTTGCCGGAAAACCTGCTGGAAAGCGAGCTTTTTGGCTACGAAGAGGGGGCTTTTACCGGAGCCAAAAAAGGCGGCAAGGCCGGCCTTTTTGAGTTGGCTCATCGCGGCACCTTATTTCTTGATGAAATAGGGGAGATATCTTTAAATCTCCAGACGCGCCTGCTCAGAGCTTTGCAGGAAAGAGAAATCATGCGGGTGGGCGGCTCCAGGGTAATTCCGGTAGACGTGCGCGTGATCGCCGCCACCAACCGCAACCTCAAGCAGGCCATAAAAGAAGGCCGTATGCGGGAGGATTTTTATTACCGTATAAATGTTCTTAACTTACGCGTTCCTCCTCTACGGGAGAGACCGGAAGATATAGACTTGCTGGCGCATCACCTCATGTTAAAGATTTTTAACCGTATGGAGCTCTCTGGTCGCTCCCAGAGAGTTGTAGGCCGTTATTTACAAATGGTACTGCCCAACCTTAAAAAATATTCCTGGCCGGGCAACGTACGCGAACTGGAAAATTTTTTAGAGCGCTTTATAGCCGTCGTTTTAGGCGAAGAAAGGTTAACGCCTAATGAAGTTGTAGGACTGACCGAAAAATTGCTGAGCGCAGAAGGAGATTTATTGTCATTACCTCCAAAGGCAACGGACTTAGAAAAAGAGCGAGAGCGTATATTAAAAGTTTTGCAGGAAACCGGCGGCAAAAAGAAGGTGGCCGCAGAACGTTTGGGAATAAGCCGGGTCACTCTCTGGCGCAAGCTTAAAGATTTCAAGGGAAGTTAGTTTTAAAGACGGGGTGAGGGATAATGTTAGAGCGCAAGAATATTCGAGCCGATTTCCTTATCATCGGTGGGGGCAGTGCCGGCTGCATGGCCGCCATTAGGGCCGGGGAGCTTAACCCTGAAGCGGAAATAGTGATTTTTGAAAAAGGCCATATTAGGCGCAGCGGGACCATAGCTATGGGAATGGATGCCTTAAACGTTGTGGCCGTCCCGGGCGGCGATACTCCGGAGGATTATATTGCCTCTTTAATCAAGTCTTGCCATAAAATTTTGGATGTCAGGCCCAGTTATGTGATGGCCAAGAGAAGTTTTGCCATTCTTCAGCGCCTGGAGAGCTGGGGGGTTAATTTCCCAAAAGGTGAAAACGGGGATTATGAACGCCTGCAGGTGCACCCCCACGGCCGTTTTTGTGTGGCTATGGAGGCGCCTGATCTCAAAGTAATTTTAGCCAGAAAAGTCAAGGAAACAGGCGCCAGAGTTTACAATCGAGTAATGGCCACCAGCCTTCTTACGGTAGGTAACCGGGTGGTCGGAGCTACGGGTTTAAATTTGCGCACCGGGGAATTTCTGGTCTGTACGGCCAGGGCCGTGCTGCTGGCCAACGGCGGTGCTTCAAGATTTGGCTTGCCAAATACCGGTTATCTATATGGAACATATGACTACCCGGGCAATGCCGGCGATGGTTATGCTATGGCTTTTAGGGCAGGCGCCCAGTTAACCGGTTTTGAGTGTTGCATGCAAACCACCATAATTAAAGACGCCAATATTCCTTTGCTTTATATTACTTTGACCAGGGGCGGTAAAGTAATTAACGCTTTGGGAGAAGAAATAGATATGGGCGGAACCGTCAGCGTTGACAAAATGTTGAGAGAGTATTGGGAAGGCCGGGGGCCTTTATTCATCCGCCTCGATCATTTACCGGAAGATGAAATCAGGAAAATCGAAAGCATATTATTTACCACCGAGCGGCCCATGCAGAAACGCTTTTTCGAAGAAAGGGGCCTGAACTTTCGCCAACATCCCGTAGAGATTTATCCTACGGAAATCTACCTCTGCGGGGGGCACGGCATGACCGGGCTGGTTGTAGATGAAACGGCCGCTACCACTCTGGAAGGTTTGTTTGCCGCCGGTGATGTGGCCTGCGTTCCGCGCCAGCATTTAACCGGCGCTTTTGTTTTTGGGGAAATTGCCGCGGAGTCGGCTCAAGAGTTCCTGGCTGCCGGGATGCCCGGCGGTCTTTCATCCGAAATTGAAGAGCAGGCAAACCAAGAATATAATCGCCTGGTTAGTCTAATTAATAACCCCGGCGGGATCATCGGGGTTAAGGAATTCGAGTATAAAGTAAGGCGCATTATTAATGATTATTTAACTTCACCAAAAAATGAGCTTAAGCTTAAAAATGCCATCCTATGGATGCAAAAGTTCAGGGAAGATTTGCCCAAAGTCATCAAGGTCCGGGATTACCACGAATTGGCGCGGGCCGTCGAGATCGGGTTTATTATTGATTGTGCGGAATTATGCGGCATGGCCTCCTTGGCCCGGAAAGAGAGCCGCTGGGGGGTAAGGCATTTCCGCAGCGATTATCCAGAAACCGACGATGCCAACTGGCTAAAACACGTTATTTTACAGCGGGGCAATTACCCCGAAATAAACACAAGTTATAAACCCGTTGATCATAAAGTGTAGGAGGAGTTACAGCGTGAGTATTACAGTATCCAGGGAAAATTGCAACGGTTGCGGTTTATGCGTTGAATTGTGCCCCCTGGACTGCTTAAGGCTTGATGAGGAAAACCATCCCTACCTTAAATATGACGAATGCTGGTACTGCGGGACCTGCGAAACGGAATGCCCGCTGGGAGCCATTAAAATTACCCTGCCTTTTTTGGTTCGTTAAAAAGCCATTCTTTTCATCACCTTCACCGAGGTAGCGGCGACCTTACAAGCCGCCAAGGCGGGCGGGAGCCTCATAAGCACCTTCAAAACCTATGTGACACCCGGCAGGAAGGATACTCATACCAATGAACAAAAATACCGTTTACTCTTTGCGTATCTTAACTTCCACCTTTTTACCTCACCTTTCCTGTTCTTTGGTCCAAAATTTTGTTGGACCCCTGGCACCCTTTCTGCAAGAATCTTTATCTATTACCCGTACCCAAATCGGCATGTTAATCTCAATTCAACATGTTGGTCAGGTAGCCATGGCTATCCCTGCGGGGGCTATAGTTGAGCGAGTGGGAATCAGGATTTGGCTCTTCTTTAGCCCTTTTTTTCTGGGCTTGTGCGCTCTTTATTTTGCCTGCGCTAAATCATTTATTGCTGGTGTAGTAATATTCTTGCTCGGCGGGTTTATGTATGCATTTATCAACCCCGCAACTACCAAAGCAATTCTTTTGGGTTTTGCGCAAGAGAGAAGGGGTACGGCAATTGGCATAAAACATACCGGTACCCCGGCAGGCAGCTTTATAGCAGCAGCAGTTCTACCTGCCGCAGCGCTCGCCTATGGCTGGGAATGGAGCATTATATTAGTTGCTGTAATCAGTATTTTGGTAGGGTTGTTTGGGTGGCTTTTATATCAGGAGAGGGAAAATAATAGCGTAGGAGAAGAGGCCATACTACCCCAGCAGAGTAATGCTAAAGAAGATATCTTTAAACTTCTTAGGAATACGGATTTTCTTTTAACTAGCGGCCTGCAGGCAATTTTTGTTATGAGTTTATATATAATACAAGCTTACCTCGTACTTTATCTCGTAGAATTCTTGGGCTATTCGAAAGTGTACGCCGGTTTTGTCATGGCAGCCGTACAGCTCATAGGGGCAATCAGCCGTATAGGCTTTGGGATGGTAAGCGACTTTATCTTTGATGGTAGGCGAGTCCCGGTACTGCAAATTATGGGCTTTATTACGGTTATAGGGTTAGTGGGGCTGGGTTTTTTAAATGCGGCAACGCCTTCCTGGATTACTTTCCTTGCCGCTTCGTTAGCAGGAGGTGGTTCGACGGGGTTTATGGGAACTGCCGTTCTCTTGCGGGCAGAACTGGCGGGTAAGCATTTGGTAGCTACCTCCACTGGTATGGGCATGGCCATCGCAGCGTCAGGTATACTTTTGGGGCCACCCCTTTTCGGCTTTATTGTAGATAGTATACATTCCTATAGAATTGCCTGGGAGGCAATTGCTTTATTGAACCTGGTATCCACATTGCTACTCCGGTTTATTCACGAACCGGTTGGTAAAGAAATACAAAAAGGTTTTTAAGGTGCCAAACCCCGCCCCTCCTGGCGTGGGCGGGAAGGAGTTTTCTTTTCCAGTTTGAAGACCCTCTTTAACCAGGATAAGCTGTTAGAGCCGCCTCATCGGGGAAGTGTTTCCCCGCCAGCTTTACTATCAGCAACACCTATCTATCCGGTTCATAGCGAAGAAGGTTGGCAGTTCGCGCAAGACGATTCGCAAGATAATAGCCGGGAAGACGCGAGAAACCACAGGTATACCAAGACTCTCCCCAGGCCCTGCCCGGTGATGGGCCTGGTGATGCCATTATAGAAGCGTGGCTCGAGGAAGAGAAAAAGAACCCCAAGAAGTAACGGCACACGGCCTGGCGGATCTATCAAGGGAAGCGGGAGATAACCCCATCATTCCCCAACTGCTCTATTCCAGTTTAATACCTCGGCTAGTAATGTAGTTAGCCAGGGCTTCCTCATCAGGGAAATACCCTTCTACTAAAGCCAGGCGCTCCTCATACAACCTCGGGCTGTGACCGGTAATCCTGAGCACGGCCGAGACAAGGACGCGGTAATAGAGCAGGAGTAATTAAGGAGCCTAGCCAGCGAAACGGAATGCCCGGGGGCCATTAGAATTACCCTGCCTTTTTTGGTTCGTTAAAAAACCTGCGCGCTGTCAATTTTGTAAAGAATTTAGAGAGACTAATTTTCTTATCCCTGACTGCAAGATACCTTCTAGATTTCCCTGAGCTTTCGCCATAAGGTTGATCTGCTAATCCCTAACTGTTTTGCGGCTTTGGTTTTATTACCTTTGCACTGTTCAAGGGTTTTAAGGATGGCAGCCCGTTCTGCTTGTTCTACTTCTATATCTAAAGTTTGATTAGGTTTTTTGGCAGGTAAGGATTTTAAATTATCTTGGGGACAAAGGCCAATTTGCTCGTCAATGATGGCCTTTAGTAACCAGTTATGGTTTTTGGAGATATCTAACTGTTTGTTTAAAGCAATAATTCTCTCAACTAAATTCTCGACTTCCCGCACATTCCCAGGCCATGTATAATCCTTGGTGAGACTACAAATTTCGGGGATAAAGCTTTCCAATTTGGGTATTAAGCCGGGTTCTTTTATCATAAGAAAATGCTTTATTAAAAGTGGTATATCTTCTTTTCTATCTCTTAAAGGCGGAATCTTTAGTTGAAGGACATTTAGCCGATAAAATAAATCTTCTCGAAAAGCACCTTCTTTTACTGCTTTTTTTAAATCTTTATTTGTTGCTGCTATGATGCGTACATTAATAGGAATTATTTTATCGCCGCCAATTCTCATAACCTCTTTTTCTTGTAAGACTCTCAAAAGTCTAGCTTGAAGAGTTGGGGATATCTCTCCAATTTCATCAAGAAAAATCGTCCCTGTATGGGCCATTTCAAATAACCCAGGTTTCCCACCTTTTTTGGCGCCTGTAAAAGCACCTTCTTCGTAACCAAACAGTTCGCTTTCTAAAAGTGTTTCTGGAAAAGCAGCACAATTTATGGCTACAAACGGATTTTCTTTACGTTTACTTATATTGTGTATACTTTGAGCAAAGAGCTCTTTTCCGGTTCCCGTTTCCCCTGTAATTAAAACTGTAGAATCAGTTTGCCCAAAATTTTTGGCTACTTCGATTGTATCCTGAATTGCTTTACTTTTACCGATAATATCCTTAAAGTTAAATTTTGCTACCATGCCCTTAGAATATAACTTGCGACGGATTTGTTGCTCTGTTTTCTGGATTGTTGTTACGTCTTCAAAGGTAATTACAGCGCCCGTAATTTCTCCTCCTACATTAATTGGAATTATGTTGGCAATAATTTGCTTATCTTTAATTAATTGCAATTGATTTAATTTTACGCTTCCGCTCTGTAAAACATCGGCTACTTTCAGTGATGGGATAATATCGCTTATTACCTTTCCTTTAACTTGTTCTTGAGAAAAACCCATTATCTCTTT
>JASUSV010000021.1 GCA_030445865.1 Clostridia bacterium | reverse complement strand
ATGCTAACCTTTCCTACAGCACCACCTACACTGTGGTTATTCCTGCCGGCGCGGTGCAGGATGCGGCGGGCAACGCCCTGGCGCAGGACTACACCTTCAATTTCACAACGGAAGCCGCGCCTGTGACGCTCCAGCAGCTGAAGATTGATCCGTCCAGTTTCACCCTCACCGTGGGCGAGACCGAGCAGCTCGTGGTGAAGGCCGTCTTCTCCGACGGCACTGAGGCGGACGTGACGGATGAAGCGGCTTACGCCTCGGCGAACGAGAACGTAGCCAGGGTGAGCGCGAGCGGCTTGATCACCGCGGCGGGCGCGGGCGAGACGGTGGTAACCGCCACCTACGGCGGGAAGAGCGCCCAGGCTGCGGTAACCGTGCAGGCGTTGCCGGCGGGTCCCGCCCCAGTGGTGACGGCGATTAACCCGACGCGGGCAGTCGCGGGCAAGCCCGACCAGACCATCACCGTCACCGGCCAGAACTTCCAGGACGGCGCATGGGTGGTGCTTTGCCGCGAGGGCCAGCCGGACACCACCGTGGCGGCCTTATACCGGAGCAGCGCCGAGCTGGCCTTCATGGTGCCGGTTGATGCGGTGCCGGGGCTCTACATGGTTAAGGTCCGCAACCCCGACGGTCAGCAGTCGGCTGAGCACGTCACCTTGACGCTGTATGCCGGTGAAGTTCCGCAGGTGCAGGTGTTCCCGGGCACCCAGGGGACCCAACCGGGAGAGATCAGGCCGGGCGACGGCGTGCGGATCGAGGTGCCCGTTAAGGTGAGCCGGGCCTACGAAAGCGCCCTGGTGATCATCCGGGTAGACGATCCGGGCGATCGGCCCATGCTGGCGGCGGTAGAAGGCCCGCTCCCGGCCAACACCGCGGTCAAGTTCTCGGCCAGCTTCAACCTGCCCGACAAAGCCGGCACCTACAGGGTCAAGGCCTTCGTCTGGGACGGCTGGCAGTCGATGAATCCGCTGGTGGAAGCTGCGCAGCTTCAGTTCACCGCGCAGTAATTGCTTTAAACCATAGCTCAGTTTAAAGTTGCGATGCCCGGTGGGCGGGCGATGGTTCTCGGCCGCCGCTGGGCTTTATTATGAGGGAGGAGGGATTTGTATTGACCTTTAAAAGGCTACTGTTGTGCCTGGCGGTCATCACGGCGCTGCTCGTGGGGGCGCCGGCGGCCTTCGCGGGCTACACGTTGGAGCTGAACGAACCCGCAGTCAGCGTCAACGAGCCACCGTACGGGGCAGTTGTTGCCAGTGGCTCTGTACTGGCAGATGGCCGGCCGGTTGTGGGGGTTCCTGTGGCGCTGCGCCTGAGCGGCGATGCCGGTCAGTTGTTGGCCGCCGACCAGGTTTACACCGATGGTCAAGGGGGCTTTAACTCGTACCTAGCTTTGCCGGTGGGAGCAAAAAGCGGTATTGCCACCTTGGTGGCTGCTGCTGCAGGCTCAGTGGAGCAAAAAACGGTAGAAATTCCGCTGTTGCCGGCTGCCTACTATGGCAGCGTGAAAAACGCCAGCGGCGAGCCTGTGGCTTCCGGCAGGATCGACGCCTATATTGAGGGGCGCAAGGTGGGCGAGATTAATTTTAGCAGTGGTTTTTACGGTGGTCCGGGCGGTCTCGACCCCAAATTGGTGGTCTCCGGCACAGAGGCGGACCGAGGCAAGCCTGTCACCTTCAAGGTAATTACCGGCGCGCGAACGCTTGACGCCACGGCCAACCCTGCGGTGGTTTGGCAACCGGGCAACGTGCAACGTGTGGACTTAACCGTGGCCCAGCCACCACAGCCGCCGCAGGATACCATCCCGCCGACTGTGGCGTCCACGGACCCGGCCAACGGTGCCACGGACGTGCCGGTGAACAAAACCATCGCCGTCACCTTCAGCGAGGACGTGCAGCCGGGTTCGGCTTACGAGAGCGTCTCGGTTAAGGACGCCGCCGGCAAAGCCGTTGAAGTGACCAAGAGCATCGCTGGCAAAGTCCTTACCATTAAACCGAACGCAAGCCTTGCCTACAGCACTAAATACACCGTCAACATCCCTGCGGGCGCGGTGAAGGACGCGGCGGGCAACGCTTTGACGCAAGACTATACGTTCCCCTTTACTACCCAGGCTGCTTCCGGCGGAGGCGGCGGGGGCGGTGGTGGTGGAGGCGGTGTACCCACGCCATCTACCGATAAGGTCGAAAAGCCCGTGCAGATGGGTACTACCACCGTGGCCGAGATCTTCGGCAAGGTGAAGGTTGAAGTGCCGGTCGGGGCCGTGACCGGCGCGAACGCCGCCATCAGGGCTGAGGTCGTTGGCGACGACAAGGCCGCGGGCGCGGGGATGACCCTGATCGGCAAGGTCGTAGATATCACCCTCAAGAACGGGACCCTGACCGGCAGGATGACCATTACCCTCTATTTCGACAAGAGCAGGCTGGGCAAGGACCAGGAGCCGGCCGCTTTCTACTACGACGAGAAGGCGGGCAAGTGGGTGCGCCTTGAGGGCACCGCGGACCTGGACAGGGGCACGGTGGCAGTGACGGTCGACCACCTCACCATGTTTGCCGTGTTTGCCGTGGCCAAGGAGGCGCCCAAGCCGGAAGTGGTCACCTTCAAGGATATGCAGGGCCACTGGGCAGCTGAAACAGTGGGCAGGCTGGCCGGCATGGGTGTTGTTTCTGGCTACGAGGACGGCACTTTCAGGCCCGACAACGAGATCAGCCGGGCTGAAGTTACCGCCATACTGGTGCGCGCCCTGAAACTCGCTCCCGGTAGCGAGCAGGACCTGAAATTCAAGGACAATGCATCTATCCCGGCCTGGGCCAGGGGAGTAGTCGCGGCTGCGGCGAGAGAAGGGCTGGTCAGGGGCTACCCGCAGCCGGACGGCACGGTTACCTTTGAACCTGGCCGCTCGGTTTCCCGGGCCGAGATGGCCGCCCTGGTGGCGAGAATCCTGGAGAAGAAGGTGGGCGCTGTTGCGCCGGCCGAATTGAGGTTCGCTGACGCAAGTAGCATCCCGGATTGGGCGAGGTCGAGCGTTGGAGTTGCGGTAGCTAAAGGCATTGTTCTTGGCTATCCCGACAACACGTTCCGGCCGGATAGGCCTGTGACGCGCGCGGAAGCCGCGGCGATGATCCTCCGGCTGCTCGACTCGGTCGGGAGCAAATAGCGTGAGGCACGGCACGGGGCAATTCAATGCCCCGCGCATTTTTACGGGTAGAAAGTAGGTTTGGCGGTCTGCCCGGGGCGCCTCTCGAGGAGCGAGGGGTTGCCCCGGCTTTGCTTGTGGGGCAGGCCGGATTGGGCTGTACAAAAGGAGTGTTCGTTTGCAGGTGGAACTCGAGCAGGTGCAGGTGGTATCAGGGCTTTGCAGGGCTGCCCTATATTTTTTATCGGCCGTGGGTATGGGAATTTGCCTCTTCCGGGGGCGCGGCCGGAAGGGCCGCGGGCCCGAGAAATTGCTGCTGCTGGGACTGTTGGCCATGGGTACCGGCACCCTTCTGAACGCGTACTACGTTAAACTTGGTCTCTCAGAAAGCTGGGGAAGAGTCCTGGGCGACCTGGTGCTGGTCAACGCCGGCACGGCGGTAACTATACTGGCCATGTACCTCCTGACCATAAAATTCCACCTGGTAGCCCTTGCGCTCAGGAGAGAGGCAGAGACCGACCCCCTGACAGGCCTTTACAACCGCAGGATCTTTTTCCGGGAACTGGAGCGCAGGTTACAGAGGGGCGGCGGTTTTGCGGTGGCCGTCCTAGACCTGGACAACATGAAGCAGATAAACGACACCCTGGGCCACCAGGTGGGGGACGCGGTTTTGAAGGCAGCGGGAAAGGCCCTGAGGAGGAGCACGCGGGGAGAAGACATATCCGCCCGGTACGGGGGAGACGAGTTTGCGGTCCTGTTTGCGAGCCAGGGGCCGCCGGTGGAAAAGTTCAAGGCCAGGCTCAAAGACAACCTGCTGGCAGAGCTGCCTTACACCGGAGGAATAGAGGTTGGCATTTCTGCCGGGGTGGCATATTGCCCCGAGGATGGCAGGGACGCCCGCTCTCTCCTCTCCGCTGCGGACGCGCGCATGTATGCCGAGAAAGAAGCAAGGAAGAACCGCTGTTACCCGTTTGGCCTCCAGGCCGAAGGCAGTATCTCCCCGTAAGGCGGGGCGAACCGGCAGGGGCTTTTCGCGGTTGGGGAGGGGAGGAGGGAGTTACTTTAAAGGACGGGTCGGCCAGAATTATAGCTTCTGTGCCCTGGGGAATAAGGCTTTTGAGGTTTTCCTGTAGCCTCTCCTCTTCCCGGTTCTTGCTTAACTCCGGGTCTGTCTTTTCGACTGCCCGCCGTAAAACGTTACTGCCCGCGCGCCTGAAGCCTGGTGTTTACCGTCATGCAGTTCGGTGCAATCATCGTTAAAATCATCAACTGTGGATTCTTCGGGCATCTTGACGTAACGGCCGTTACATGATAATATTTTATGTAACCGCCGTCACAGTAGAGGTGGCAAGGGTGGCTGAAAGCCAGAACTGGTTCCTCCTGGTGTATAAAATTCCGCCTGAGCCTTCCCGTTACCGGGTGGCCGTCTGGCGTCGTTTAAAAGGAGCGGGGGCTATTTATCTACAAAACTCAGTCTGCATCCTTCCGGATTATCCGGAAAGCCGCGATCTCTTTTTGACCCTCGCCCGGGAGATTAACGAATCCGGCGGGGAAAGCCTTATGCTGGAGGCCCGGGCTTTAAGCGTTGAGGAACAGGATAAAATAATCGCAAGATTTAATAACGAACGGGACGAAGAATACAGCGAATTTCTGGAACAATGTGCGGCGTTTCTAGAGGAAATAAAGAGGGAAACCGAGCGGGAAAACTTCACCTTTGGCGAACTGGAAGAAAACGAAGAAGGTTTGCAGAGGCTGGTGGCCTGGCTAGCCAAAATCCAAGAGCGCGATTTTTTCCGGGCGCCCAAGGGAAATGAAGCTGAGGCCTGCCTGGAAGAATGCAGGAAAGCCCTGGAGACCTTCGCCCTGCGCGTCTATGCCGCCAGCGAAGACTATCTCTCATAGATACTTCTAAAATCAGGGAAGGAAGGCACAAAAATATGACCCTTACTGGTGCCCAAAGGAAAAATGCCCTGCGCTTTATTTTTCTCTTGGGAATAGTTAGCCTGTTTGCCGACATGACTTATGAAGGCGGCCGCAGCATCACCGGCCCCTATTTATCTCTCCTGGGGGCCAGCGCGGCTACCGTGGGCCTGGTCAGCGGGGCAGGGGAATTGGTGGGGTATGCGCTCCGCCTAATTTCCGGCTATATCGCCGACCGAACCCGGCAATACTGGCTATTCACCATCGTGGGGTACATCATAAACCTCCTGGCAGTGCCCTTGCTGGCCCTGGCCGGCCGCTGGGAAGTGGCCGCTATCCTGATCGTGGTTGAGCGCTTCGGCAAGGCCCTGCGCACCCCCTCCCGGGATGTTATGCTTTCCTACGCCACCCGCCAGGTAGGAACCGGATTTGGGTTCGGTTTGCACGAATTCATGGACCAGATAGGAGCGGTGGCCGGGCCTTTGATAGCAGCTTTCGCCCTTTATCTTCGGAGCGGCCATTACCGGTTGGCCTTTGCCCTCCTTTTTGTCCCGGCCTCCCTGGGGCTTTTAGTATTGCTTATTTCCCGGCTCCTCTATCCTAGTCCGCAGCAGCTAGAAGTTAAATCCGCTTCAACCCTCTCTTACCCGGCCGGAGAAAAATTACCCCTGGTTTTCTGGGCATACATATTCTTCACCACCTTGACCGTCGCCGGCTATGCCCATTTCCAGCTCATATCCTATCACTTCAAAGCCCAAAACGTCATACCCGATGCCCAGATACCGCTTCTTTTTGCCCTGGCCATGGGGGTTGACGCCCTGGTGGCCTTGCCTATAGGCAAATTATTTGACCAAAAGGGCCTCCCGGTTTTGACCTTGCTCCCCCTCCTTACCTTGCCCGTCCCCTTCCTTGTTTTTTCGTTCAATTATTGGCTAGCCCTAACAGGGGTCCTCCTCTGGGGGGCGGCCATGGGCATCCAGGAGACCGTCATGCGGGCAGCCGTAGCCGAAATTATACCCCGCGAAAAAAGGGGCCTGGCTTACGGGATATTTAATGCCGCCTACGGCGCCGCATGGTTTTTGGGTAGCGCCCTCTTGGGCGCTCTGTACACTATAAGTATACCCCATACTATCCTCGCGGCTACGAGCTTAGAACTTATTTCCTTGCCCCTGCTCTTAAGGATTCCAAAGCTTTTCCGGTCTTAAATTAGTGACCGCCTTAAGTTTTGGTAGGAACCGCGGGCTCGGCATTAGTCTTTGTTTTGGTGGTGGCCCAAAAAGATGTTTGTTGACAACCTATAGAAAGGCGACTAAAATGTGACATAGAGACTTTGGCGCAGGTCGAGGAATACCCGAGTGTGAGCACCACATAGACGGGTTACATATTTAACATATTTAAATTGCTGTCCAAGGAGAAAGCAGAGGCCACGGAGGCCCGGAATCTCCTTCCGCGGGAGGGAAGGAAAGGGTTTTCGTGGCTTTTTACTTTATTTTTAAAGAGAGGGTGGGGTGTGATTTTGGCGGTTGTGGCTCACCGCGAATATTTTAATCAAAAGGCAGCGGAGTGGGATAGTTTATTATCCGAGGAAACAATACAGTGCTTAAAAACGATTATAAAGGAACTTGCCATCAAACCCGGCAGCACCATTTTGGACGTGGGCACCGGTACGGGGGTGTTGTTGCCCTTTCTTGTGGAAGCAGCCGGTCAGGCCGGTAAAGTAGTGGCGCTGGACATTGCCGAAGAAATGCTAGCCAGAGCTAAGGCCAAAAATATAGACAGTGTGGAGTATGTTTTGGGAGACATAACCTGTACGCCTTTTGGCGGGAGCACCTTCGATGAGATCATCTGTAATTCCTGTTTTCCCCACGTGATCGATAAACCCCGGGCGCTTAGAGAAATGGTCCGCCTTTTAAAACCGGGCGGGAGGTTAGTTATTTGTCATCCTATGAGTCGGGAGGCGGTGAATGAGCTGCACAAATCAATAGGCGGGGTGGTGGGCAACGACCTACTTCCCGACGATGAAGAGATGCAAAAGCTGTGCAGAGAGGCTGGCCTGGTGCAGGTAAATATTACTAATACCCACGAAAAATATGTCCTTACCGCCCGCAAGCCATAACCAGCTTTTGAACACAAACCCGTACTCTTCCGGTTGGATAGTATTCCCGGAGCGTACACTAGTCGGTTAATAATTTGGGGAGGTTGGTTAAGGAATGACCAAAATAATTGGCAGTGTTCGGGTAGGCGGCGGTAAAAGTTTGAAGAGGGTTAATTCGTTTCTCGCAGGAGCTATTATTCTGGTGATCCTTTTGCTGGCTGTTTTCGGGTGTACAGCCAAGGAAACCGAAAAACTCAAAGTTGCCACCGGAACGTCCTTAATTGCTGATATTGTCCAAAGCGTGGGTGGAGATAAAGTAGAGGTGGTTAATATTGTTCCTCCTACTGCATGTCCGGGGCATTTTGATCTTAAGCCAAGCGACGTGCAAAAGCTGGCCGAGGCCAAGCTTTTTTTGCGCCACGACTGGCAGGGGAAGATGTTTACTAAGGAATTAATTGATTCGGTGCACAATAAGGACCTGCAGGTTGTTGAAATTGCCGTGGCCGGCAACTGGATGGCACCCCCGGTGCAAAAGGAGGCGGTTAAAAAAATTGCAGGGGTATTAATGGAAAAAGATCCGGCTCACAAGTCTTATTATGAAGAAAACGTAAAGCGCTTGCTTTCTTCTATAGAAGACAAGGAGAAGGAGATTCGTTCCAGGCTGGAAGCTGCTCATGCCGGCAACGTGAAAGTAATTTGCTCTGAAATGCAGCAGGGTTTTTTAAAGTGGGCCGGTTTTGATGTGGTAGCCACTTACGGACGGCCGGAGGAACTTAATCCGCAAAAAATCCAAGAGCTTATTAACAAAGGGAAACAGGCGGGTGTAAAACTGGTGGTGGATAACCTGCAGAGCGGTCCGGATGCCGGAGTGGGCATTGCCAAGGAATTGGGAGCGGCACAGGTCACTATATCTAACTTCCCAGGCGGTTTTCCGCACACTGATACTTGGAGCGCCGCTCTGGAGAAAAACGTGGAGTTGCTTTTAGATGCGCTTAAGAAAAGCCGAACCTAACTTAATTGCTGGTGGGAGGCGACTTTAGAGTTTGCCGTCCGCCGGTGACGTAATAATTAAAATTGAAGATGCCGTAGTTTCATATCGGGAAGACGTGGCTTTGCGGGGCGTTACCCTTACAGTGCGAAGGGGCGAGTTAGTAGGTATCATAGGCCCAAACGGGGCTGGAAAGACCACCCTTCTCACCCTGGTAAACGGGTTGGGTAAACTGCTCCGGGGGCGGGTGGAGGTGCTGGGCTACTCGTTGAACGGGGGTTGTCCGGATATTTTACGCAAGCGTATTGGCTACGTGCCCCAGATTCAAAATATTGACCCCCGGATGCCGGTAAACGTTTGGGAAGTGGTCATGATGGGGCGCTACGGGCGCCTGGGCCTGCTGCGCCGGCCAGGTTCTACCGACCGGCAGGTGGTGGACTGTATGCTGAAGCTGGTCGGTATGAGCCACCTGGCCTCTCGTCCCATCGGCCATCTCTCAGGGGGTGAGCAGCAGCGGGTGGCCATTGCCCGTGCCCTGGCCCAAGAGCCGGATATTCTGTTGCTGGACGAACCCACTACCGGTTTGGACCGCCGGGCGCGGGTAGAGATAATGGCCCTGGTTAATGAGATCCACCGCTCCCGCCACCTGACTACCTTAATGGTCACCCATGAGCTGAGGACGGCAGCGGAGGTTTGCGACCGGCTGGTCTTGATGAAAGAAGGCCGCATCTGGATTCAGGGTAAGCCGGAAGAGGTATTGCGGGAAGAGATTTTAGATCTGTTATACGGCGATGAAGAGGGGATTTGCTCGTAATCTTCTGTTTCCCGGTGGCTTATTTTTCAGGAGGTCACTATAAGATTTGGACCTTTCTATCTTTAGTTACAAGTTCATGCAGAACGCCATCCTGGCCGGCCTTTTGGGGGGCGTGGCCTGTTCTTTAATTGGTGTTTTTGTCGTCACGATGAATCTTTCCTTTATTGGAGTGGCCATTTCCCATGCTGCTTTTGCCGGTGCCCTTTGCGGGGCGTGGCTGGGTTTCAGCCCCCAATTTGGGGCCTTTCTTTTTAGCCTGGTCGCAGCGGCAATCATTGGGCCGCTGGCCGACCGGGGGGAGTTCAATCCCGACACGCCAATCGGTATTATTTTTTCCGTTACGATGGGGTTAGCTTTTATGTTCATGGGCCTTTTGCCAGGCCCGAAAACCCAGGCTCTGGAACTTTTATGGGGGAGTATCCTGACGGTAAGCGACCGCGACCTCGTTTTACTGGCTATTGCGGCCGTGGTTGTCCTGGTGCTGGTGATGCTCTTTTTTAAAGAAATCCAGGCCGTGATTTTTCACCGTCAAGTTGCTCTGGCTGTAGGCATTCCGGCCAACCTGATCTTTTACGGCCTGCTCTTTTTAACCGGTTCGGTAATTGCCGCTTCTTTACGCACCATTGGTGGCCTGCTCATATTTAACCTGATCCTTAACCCTGCCGCCGCAGCTTACCAGCTTACTTACAACTTGCGGGCAATGTTTGCTCTATCCGTTTTATTTGGCGTACTTTCTACCTGGCTGGGGCTTTTTGTTTCTTATTTGTTTGATGTGCCCAGCGGGGCCACGATCGTAATTTTTTCCGCGGTTATTTTTATCATAGCTGCTTCCTTTTCCCCCAAGCGCAGAGTAAAGAAGTGGCGATAGGCGTTACAGAGAACCCCTTTTCTGAAGGAGGCGATGCTGAGGCGGCTACTTAGAAAATCACCTATCACTGTGAAAACCGCTTTAAAATCGAGAAAATGGCCGCCACGAAAATGTACGAGTTGTACACCCCGGTTCTGTGATGATTTTCCAAAGTCAAATTATACGAGGGTGCTCAGGATTAATTTACGCAGGTTCTGTAAACCTATCCGGCGAGTTTCTACGGGTATCTGCGTATAATCAAAAAACTCTAGAATTTTTTCTTCCGCCAAGGGTGTTACTCCCGTATCCAGGAGTAGAATTCGATTATAAACGGCAAAATTTTGACGTGCATCAATACTATCCCAACCAAGCCCGTTTATAAATATGTTTTTCCAGTTCTCAAGCCATCCAGGCGTAAGATAAAAGGTTTTGGCTTCCTGATTTACTTTTATTATTTCTTCTCCTAGTAACATTTCGATGCAATTGCGTGCTGGTATTGTTGAAGCTCCGAAATGCCGGGCTAATACTTCCATTTCCGGATGACAATTTGCCCCGTAAACCAGAACTAATTTTTTATTCTTTCTGGATAAGTTGGCGAGAGTATCTTCTAATATGCTGTATAGTTTATCGAGATCCACGTGTAGTGCCGGCTCTAGGTATACACGGGCAGATACATTGTTATTGTCCGCGAAACTTTCGTTAAAGATTTGTTCCAGTTCCTTTTGTAAAATGCCACAACAAATAAGGCATTTTGACACGTCCAGGTCCCCCTTTTGCAAATTTACGATGGTTAGTTATATAATACGCATGTTCTTCCTCCAGCGATGTCAAAAATTTTACATTAATGTTCGATCGGTTCGGCTATAATTCAAATACAAAGGTGATAACAATGAAACGTTGCCTCCTATGTTTACAAGAATTACCCATTTTTCAAGGATTAGATAAATCGGAGTTTGCCAATGTTTGTTTTAGCGCAACGAAAAGGCGGATAACGAAAGAAAGTTTTTTATTTTTCCAGGGTGAACCGGCCAACACCGTTTATTTAATCAAGGCGGGGAAGTTTAAACTTGTGCAGGTTACTGATCAAGGGCGGGAAATAATCCTTGATGTTATAGGACCTGGAGAGGTGCTTGGCGAGACAGCATTGTTTCAGCAGCAGGATCAGGAACATCTCTTCAGTGCAGTTGCTATGGAAGAAACCATGGTATGTTGTTTTAGTCGACAGCAGTTTGAAAAACTACTTCAACAAGATCCCGGTTTTGCTGTAAAAATTATTAGTTATCTTGGGCAGAAATTATATGATACTACTCAACAACTTAGTGAAGCGATAGGTACACCGGTAAAAGAAAAATTATTACGGTTGTTGATTAAGTTGGCTGACGAGTATGGACGGAAAATACCCAATGGGACAATTATAGACTTGGAGATTACCCAACAGGAATTGGCCAACATGATAGGTGCCTCGCGGGTCATGGTAGCCCAAATCTTGAAAGAATTAAGGAAAATGGACATTGTTGATCGCCGTGGGAAATGTTATATTTTAAAAACCGACCCATGTATTGAAAAGTATTTTTCCTAGGCAAGAGTTTTCTTCTAGGCCAGCAAGCCGGAGGAGCCCCGGTAAAAGGCATAAATGGTCATGGGGCTTAGAATTAAAAAATTTTGAGAAGGAAGTAAAAAATTTTACAAACCCCAACCGGTAGCCGTTGTATATTAGTTAAAAACAACCCCCGAAGGAGGCAAGCTCGATGGTTATCACAAGAGAAATTCAAGAGTTAATTCCTCAGGCCCCTATTATTCCTATCGTTACTGTATCCTCCCAGGGAGAGCCACACTTGATTGTCGTAGGCCAGGTGAAGGAGGTGCGGGAAGGAGATACTCTCGTTTTCAGTATCTATAAGATGCATACAACTCAGCAGAATATCAAAGATACCGGGAAAATGCAAATAGTTATTGCTACCCGCGAGGGTGGTCCCAAGGGTTACCGCCTTATCGGAAAGGCATGTGTAGAGGAACAACAAGTTCTATTTAAAGCTGAAAGAGCCGAGGCACTGTTATAAAAAATTAGTGCTGTCTCAGGAGGCATCGACATTCTTGCCGTGGATACCCCTGGAGCGGGCCTAATTCACACCGGATGGTATGGTTTGCCAGGGTGTTTAAAGAAAAACTGCTGAAAGCACGGGCCGAGACTTTGGCCTGGAGAAAAAGATACCGGCATCCACTCCTCTAAAGCTAACCGGCCGGGTGCCCTGTTTTTGGGGCCCGGCTTTTTATTCTTGAGTTCAGCCGGCCTTCTGGCATAATTCGGGAATTTTACCCCGCTGTGACCGGTTTAATCTGAGAAGCCTGGTAGTTTTTCGGCCTTCTTGGTGCACTTTTAATAATAAATACTACACTACTCCTACTACCTGGCCAGAAGGCGAATAAATTCCGCGGGCGTAAGTATTTGGACATCTTTCCGGGCCTCTACCGGATAATGCTTCGTATTTCCAGTGACCAGGGGGCAGCGGGCAGTTGCCGCTACTTCTAGAAAAGGAGCGTCATCAGAGTCAGGTAAGGGAATTGAGAGAGGTGGGGCAGCAACGAGCATTCCTTCGGATTTTAACTGGGCCAGAAAATGCCTGATATCCCTGGGACTAAAGCCGAATTTGGGCCGGGCTAGGACTTCCTGATATTCCGATGCAATCCGGGCGTCGTAAGCGACCTGTAAGGATCCAACAGCCACGAGCCGGATAATAGCGCCGGCGTTGCTATAAGGTTTCAGCAGGCCGGAAACCAGGACATTGGCGTCAAGAACAACAATCATCGTTTGCGGCCCTGCCGCACGGCCTTAATTTCTGCCTCAATCTCTTCTTCCGAGATTTTATCCCGGCCTTGGGCTACAGACTCTTCCTGCATTCGGCTTACAGCCATAAGCGCCCGGCTGCGGCGGATGGCCGCCAGGGTATCTTCGAGGCTATCGTCATTGATACTGGTTAGCAGGGCAACAGGCCGGCCGTTAGAGGTAACTACCAGGTTTTCTTCCTGGTTTAGTCGTTTCCAGACATGCGTCGGACGGCTGCGTAAATCCCGCACGGTGATAAACTTCATTGTAAGCCTAACTCCTTGTTGATATTATTGTCATTCAATATTATATATTTTAGGGTGACAGTTGACAACGTATGTGCCCCGGAGTACACGAGCCAGGTTTTTGAAGGCTGCGGCTTATTTTTTAAACAGGTTAGTTATGTTAAAATTTATCCAGCAAGCTTCTATTGGCTACAAACAAAAATGTGGTAAACTATAGGAAGCCTCACCTGGAGGGGACATCGTTAATTGAAGGTAGCAGCCATCCTACCTGCCTATAACGAAGCTCAAACCGTCGGGCGTCTTATAAAAATGCTCCGGACAATACCGGAATTAGATGAAGTTATTGTGGTAAGCGATGGTTCTACAGACGCGACGGCAGATGTGGCCCGGGAAGCCGGCGCCACCGTCCTAGAACTGGATAGCAACAAAGGTAAGGGCGCGGCCATGTTTGCCGGAGCGCAAATATCCTCCCAAGATGTACTGCTTTTTCTCGATGCCGACCTTAAGGGGCTTGCGCCCGAACAGGTAATGGCCCTCATAACACCTATAATTAAAGACGAAGCCGACATGACCATAGGCGTTTTCAAGCGGGGCAGGCCCTTGACCGACTGGGCGCAAAAAGTAGCGCCCTGTCTTTCCGGCCAGCGCGCCGTTAAGCGCGAGCTGTTTTTAAAAGCCGGCCTGGAGGACAGCCGCTATGATGCGGAGATAAAATTGACGCATTTTGCCAGGGAGAACTCCTGGCGGGTGCAGGAAGTGCCGCTTAACAACGTAACCCATGTCATGAAAGAAGAAAAAAGAGGGTTCTTGAACGGTTTTATAGCCCGCCTGGGCATGTACTGCGATATTGCCCGTTACTACTGGCAGAGAGAAAAAAAGAAACTGAAACTTTTAAGACCTGCCGTCCTTATCCTGGTTTTATTACTTTCCCTAGGTGTGGGGGGATATGATGCCTTCCGTTTACATGCGGCGAGG
Source organism: Clostridia bacterium (assembly GCA_030445865.1). GTDB lineage: Bacteria > Bacillota > DSM-521 > Neomoorellales > Neomoorellaceae > JASUSV01. The sequence continues at coordinate 12,535 of JASUSV010000021.1, read as the reverse complement.
GCGGAAGCCCAAAATATCCCCCTTTTTGATCTTACAGCTTCTGAACGCCGGGTTCTGGTTCTCGCGCCCCACCCCGACGACGAGACCCTGGCTACCGGCGGCCTAATATGCCAGGCTACTTCCCAGGGCGATGACGTTGCGGTAGTATTTCTTACCAACGGAGATGCCTTTCGGCGCAGCTTAGAAAAAGAATTAGGCATATTATCGCTGGTGCCCGATGATTTTTTAAGATTTGGCTATCGGCGCCAGGAAGAAGCCAGGCGGGCTTTAGAAATCCTGGGCGTTAAAAGGGAGAACATTTTTTTTCTGGGTTACCCTGATAGGGGCCTGGAAGCCATCTGGAGGCGCCACCGGGATTCCGGACAGCCCTATACCTCTCCCACCACCAAAAGAAATGCCGTGCCCTACCAAAACGCTTTATCTCCTGGTGCCCCTTATACCGCGCCGGCCATACTTCAGGACCTGGATAAAATTTTAGCCGCTTTTCAGCCTACGGAGATTTACCTTCCTGATACCTGGGATACCCACCCCGATCACAGGGCTGCTGGAGTTTTTGGCCTGGCCGTCGTTGCGGCCCGCAAACAGAAGCAATACGATTTTCAGCCTAAAATCTACAGCTACCTTGTACATGCAGGGTCCTGGCAACTGGCTCCCATAGTAAACCACAATGTACCACTGGTGCCGCCCAAAAAGTTCTTGCAGAGGGGAAATAATTGGGTAAAAAACCCTCTTTCGCCGCCGGTGCGCGAGAAAAAAAAGCTGGCTTTAAGAGAATACAAAACGCAACTAAAAGTAATGGGTACTTTTTTATTAAATTTTGACCGCCCTAACGAAGTATATTATCAATTAACAGAGGATGATATAGACAAGGTAATCGCAGAGTTTGACATCGAAAACGAAGAAAGGGCAACCCTCAGTGAATAAGCTCCTCTTTGGTTTGGAAGAAGAGGTATTCATTACCGAACCCGACAGGCCAAGTTTGCAGTCTCTCTACTATTTAGCCAGGCTGCTGTGGCGGTCGCCGGGCGATTATTACACCCATACGGCCTGCAATTTCACCCGCGGTAAAGACATCAGGCTCGGCCTTATGAGCGGCATCGAAATATCTACGCGGACCTGGGCCAGGCCGGAAGAAGTCGTTGCCGACCTGACGCGCCGGCGGCAGGAACTGAGCGAAGTTTGTTCGGGGTTAATCGTACCGGTTGGGCACCTATTTGATGAAATAGCGCCGACTAATATTTGTGGCCTGCATATTCACGTGAGCGGGTTTGCCGACGCCGATCTGGCTTATCGTAAACTGGTGTATTTTCTACCCCTGCTTACCCTTCTAACGGTGAATTCTCCTTTAGTCGGGGGCAGGTATTTTGGCCAATCTTATCGCTTGGCTAAAGCTTTTGCCATTGGCCCTCTCCGGCCTGACCGTAAATACCGTTTCCAGGATTTGATTTATTCCAAGCGTTTAGGCACCCTCGAAATCCGTGTTTTTGACCCCATTTGGGATTTAGATCGCATTAGAATCTTGTTGCAATGCGTGGAAGTCATTTTGGAGTCTCCAAAGAGTTACGCCGGCGATATAGACTACTACAACAGGTTACGCCCAAAAATAGCCCTGCAAGGTTACATTGCTGAATTGCGGCCCATCTATTATGAACTAAACCGGCTTATACCGGTACCCGAAGAACTTTTCTGGAATACCCCGGCCAACGCCGTACGGCAATTATGGGAGGAATACGGAACGCTGGCGGCTTATTCCGCCCTGGATAATGCCTACCGGAACGGAGAGCTTCGGCCACGAGAATTGCCGCCTATGCACAAAGATTGGCTACGGGTAGTCCTGGGTTTTTGCGGCTATTACTTACCCAAAATACCTTACAACTTAAGAAAGGTATGGCTGGAATGGTAAAATGGCTACTAATGATCTTGTTGGGAATGATTTTAAGCGGGATGGCCCTCCTCTTTTTTCTCCGGCGGATATGGTTTTACCGCGACCCCACACGTGTTCCGCCGGAAGGTGAAAATTTAATTGTGGCGCCAGCCGACGGCAAAATAGTCTATATTCGCCCTTTTAACAAAGGAGAAGTTATATCCGAGAAACTAGGCAGGCCCATACCTATAACCGAGATTACCAGGGGGCCTGCCTGGGGTGAAAGCGGCTGGTTAATCGGCATTTATATGTCTCCTCTAGATGTGCATTTTAATTATGCCCCTCTGGCCGGCAAGATTGTAGATATTATTCATACGCCGGCAGCAGTGAATCTGCCCATGGTAGACCTGTGGGAATATATCCGTTTAACCTACCTCCGGCAGGTCGTCGACCTCTTCAGCCACCGCTACCGCCTGGTTAATGAACGTCTTACACTTTTTTTAAGCCATGAGCATTTAAATGTGGCTTTAGTTGAAATTGCCGACAAATTTGTTAACAAAATTTCCTGTTTCGTCCGGCCAGGGCAGGAAGTTGCCATGGGGCATAAACTTTCTTTCATAGAACGGGGTTCGCAGGTCGATTTGATTATTTTTTCCCAGGAGCTAGAATTTCTGGTAAAAGTGGGGCAGCAAGTATATGGTGCCCGGACGCCTATCTGCCGGTATTTTCCTGGCGACCGGGAGAAGAAATAAATTATGGGTCCCGATCATGTTTACGCTTTATTATTTTTCCTGATGGTCATCGAAGGAGCCGGTATACCGGCCGTACCCTTTGAGCCGGTATTTTTGCTGGCCGGCTATTTTATTGAGCAAGGCACAATTAATTTTTGGCTGGCCGTGGCTGTTGGCACTCTTGGTAATTTTGTAGGTAATTTGCTGGGTTATTGGCTGGGAGCCAGGCCGGGAAGGAAATTTCTAGAAGATTTACTCCGGCGCTGGAGTAAAAGACAAGAAAATATGGATCTTATGAAAAAATGGTTTGAACGTTACGGCGCGGCGGTAGTGATTATCGCGCGTTGGTTTGGACCTATTCGCACCCCTACTATTTTGGGGGCGGGAATTTTAGGCATGCCGGCGGCTACCTATGCTTTTTATTCGTTAGTGGGGTCTTTTAGCTGGACCTTGGCCTGGCAGTACGGGTGCTGGAAAGGGACAGGCGCGCTTATCTATTGGTGGCAAAATTACGGAGGAGAAGGTTTATTTATCCTGGCTTTATTAGCTACAGGTTTTGCAGGTATCTACGGATACGTCCGCTTCCGGTCGGCAACTTCCAAACACGGTTAAATAAGTTGCCCCGTTAAAGAATAGAGCAGCGGCTACATAAAATCGTACATACCCTCACATTATTACGGCCACCGCCTTTAATCCGGGCGTTCGCCTCCATGCTTAGTGCCCCCTTTTCTTCCAAAGGAAAAAGATTACCCCCGCTATAATAAGGGCTATAATAACAGAATCGAAACGATGGAACAGGGGCGTCAGGGCTTCCCAGTTTTGGCCCAGCTTTACGCCGGCATAAACCAGAAGTATGGACCAGGGGAGGGAGCCCAGGAAAGTATAGACAACAAAGCGCCCGAAGGGCATGGCGGCTATACCCGCAGGTAAAGAAATAAAAGTCCGGATTACCGGCATCAGGCGCGTAAAAAAGACGGTCAACTCGCCATAGCGCTGGAACCACCTTTCGGCCACGGCGAATTCTTTTTCGGAAAAGAAAACATAACGCCCGTACTTTTTCAGGAATGGTCGGCCGCCGTAAAGGCCGACGTAGTAAGCCACAATCGAACCAACAGTACCGCCGGCGGTGCCGGCCAGTACGGTACCCCAGAAAGATAATTCTCCGGTACTGACCAGGTAGCCGCCGAAGGGCAGGATGATTTCGCTGGGGAGGGGGATGCAGGCGCTTTCGATGGCCATACCTATGCCTACACCCCAGTAGCCGAGGGCGGCTATGGCGGCGGTGATAACTTTGGCGATAGCAGATATAATTTCTTGCACTCTTGTCCTCCTTATCTTACAATAATTACAAATCTCTTCCGGCAGCCAGTGCCATTATAGCATGCTGCCAGGTGGGGGACAATAAGCATAAACCCAAATCCAAAAAAAGGGGCTCGGTGCGTGAAGCAGGAATTAAGACAGGTAAGCCTGCCGGTCGAAGGCATGAGCTGCGCCGCCTGTGTGGCTAAAGTGGAAAAGGCCCTGCGCAATCTCCCTGGCGTAGAAAAGGTCGTCGTCAACTTGGCTACCGGCAAAGCTGTAGTAAACTATGCGCCGGAAAGGGCAACTATTCCGGCGATGGTAGAGACGATAGGAAAATTGGGCTACCAGGTCCCGGAAGAAGAAGTATACCTTACGGTGCGGGGCATGGAGTGCGCCGCCTGCGCTGCTAAGGTGGAAAAGGCCCTGAAAGCCTTAAGCGGCGTTATCGAGGTTAGCGTCAGCCTGCCGGCAGAAACCGCCAGGGTAAAATTTTACTCCGGGGCAATAGATAAAGGGCGCTTAAAAGAAGAAATAAAGGCTTTAGGCTACGAGGCTACGGAAAAGTTGACCGGCCAGGAGGCGCTGGACCGCGAGCGCGAGGCCCGGCAGCGCGAAATCCGGCGCCAGGCCCGCAATATGTGGGTGGCCTGGCCTCTTGCCCTGCTGGTCATGTTGGGCATGTTCCGCAACGTGTGGATTTTTCCTTATTTTGTCCCGCCTTTTTTAAGCAACACCTTGGTCTTATGGCTTTTAACCACCCCGGTAGTATTTATCCCGGGATGGCAATTTTTTATAAATAGCTGGAACGGTTTGAAGCGCGGCGTTACCGATATGAACCTTCTTTATGCGACCGGCATCGGCGCCGCCTATACAATCGCCACCATTAACGCCCTCTGGCCGCAGGCCGGTTTCGGGGGCAAGGGGGCAACTTTTTTTGAGTCGGCAGCATTGCTCACCGCCTTTATCGTTCTAGGGCGCTACCTGGAAGCCCTGACGCGGGGCCGCACATCGGAGGCCATTCGCAAGTTGATGGGTTTGCAGGCCCGTACGGCCCGCGTGCTCAGGGACGGGGTGGAACTGGAAATTGCCGCCGATGAAGTGGCCATAGGCGATATTGTGATCGTCCGGCCGGGCGAAAGCATCCCCGTGGACGGGGAGGTAATCGAAGGGTATTCTGCCGTGGACGAATCCATGCTTACGGGCGAGAGTATACCGGTGGAGAAAAGGCCCGGCGACCGGGTGATCGGCGCCACCATCAATAAAACAGGCGCCTTTAAATTCAGGGCCACCAGGGTCGGCAGCGGAACGGTCCTGGCCCAAATTATCAAAATGGTAGAAAACGCTCAGGCGACCAAGGCCCCCATCCAAAAGCTGGCCGATTTCGTAGCCGGGCATTTTATTGCCGCCATTCACGTCCTGGCGCTCCTGGTCTTTTTCTTCTGGTTTTTCTTTGGCTTCGACCGCTTCTTTATCCCCACCAGCCGTTTTATCCTTTCCCCCTACAGCCTGGCGGAGATCGGCGTTTTTGGTTTTGCCCTGCTTTTGAGCGTTACTACCCTGGTTATTTCCTGCCCCTGCGCCCTAGGGCTGGCAACGCCCAGCGCCATGATGGCTGGCACGGGCAAGGGCGCCGAAAACGGCATCCTTTTTAAAGGGGCTGATGCCGTCGAGGCTACGGCCAAACTCCAGGCGGTGGTGTTTGATAAAACCGGCACGTTGACCAAGGGCGAGCCCGCGGTAACCGATATCCTGACCCTGCCGGGTTTCGAGCGCCGGGAAGTTTTACGGCTGGCGGCCTCGGCGGAAAAAAATTCCGAACACCCCTTAGGCGAGGCTATTGTGCGCGCGGCAGGTATCGAAGGGGTGCCCCTGGCTGAAGTGGCGGATTTTGAAGCGGTGCCGGGCAAGGGGATCGAGGCCAGGGTTGACGGCAGGCCGGTACTTTTAGGCAACCGGCGCCTGCTGGAAGAACGGGGCCTGGCAATAGACGGGCTATTGCCTTTAGCCGAAAAGCTGGAGGAAGAAGGTAAAACGGCCATGTTTCTGGCCGTAGATGGGCGGGCCGCCGGAGTTATCGGCGTGGCCGACACCTTGAAGGAATATGCGGCAGAGGCGGTGAAAAGGTTAAAACAGATGGGGATCGAAGTGGCCATGCTCACCGGGGATAACCGGCGCACGGCTGCGGCCATTGCCCGCCAGGTGGGCATCGAGCGCGTGCTGGCCGAGGTCTTGCCCCAGGATAAGGCCGGCGAAGTGAAAAAGTTGCAGGAGCAGGGCGTGAGGGTGGCCATGGTGGGAGACGGCATCAACGACGCCCCGGCCCTGGCCCAGGCGGAAGTGGGCATTGCTCTCGGAGGCGGCACCGACGTGGCCAAGGAGACGGGGGATATTATACTGATCAAAGACGATATCCGGGATGTGGTTAAAGCCATCGAGATTGGCAGGGCTACCATGAGAAAGGTAAGGCAAAACCTCTTTTGGTCCTTCGTTTATAATTCTCTGGGTATCCCTATTGCTGCCGGTATTCTCTACCCTTTTACGGGCCTTTTAGTAAGCCCGGAGCTGGCCGCCTTTTTCATGGCCATGAGTTCAGTATCGGTGACGCTGAACACCCTTTTGTTAAAACGCTTCCGGCCTTCGTGGAGTGATGCTTGATGAACGAAAAAAAGCTTGCCCGCTTAAGCGCTATTATCTATACAAGTATTTCTTTGGCCGCAGCCCTTTTATTTATCCTTCTAACATATGTTGACGGCAAGTCGTATCCGCCCGTGGCCCGCTACGGCGGCGCCGCCTGGGTTTTTATCTTGAGCATGATTATTACCATGCCGTTAGTAATTCCCTGGGCAAAAAAGAGGTACGGCAGATAACGGCATTATAAACGGCCGGTATGCCCTTTAAAATATGGTGGTAACGATAGAATATAATGCCGTGGCCAACACCAGGAGAGGTACGCCCTGCTGGAAAATTTTTTGAGGCACCAGCGGAAAGAGGCGGACCCCTAAATTATTACCCAAAAAGGCAAAGGGCATTAAGGTAAGGGCCAGAAGGGCAATGCGGCTGTTAACGGCGCCGGAGATGGTAAGGGCAAGGAGGCTCGTCGGGTAGACCAGGACAAAATAGGCGGCTGTAGTGGCCCGGAATTTATCTTTTGGGAGGGCCCGCTGGTTTAAAAATAAAATTACCGGCGGGCCGGGCATGCTGACGCTGCCGGTTAAAAAGCCCGAGAGGCTACCGATAATTCGCTGCCAGTTTTTTTCCCGCCGGGATGTATAGACCTCGGGTTTATATTCCAGCTTTTGATCACCACCGGCTTTATGAATGCGGCCATTTAAAATCAAGATAAGACTAAAGAGCGTTACTACGCTGCTGGCCAGGAGTTTTAAATTATTGACGTTAAAATTTAAAAAAACATAGACGCCAAAAGGTATGCCAATAATGCTTCCTAAGAAAATGTTTTTGGTTACCGGGCGGAGAATATCGCGGTGGCAGCGGTAGGTTAGCAAAGACAGAGAAAAGAAAGAGACAATCATGTTTAAGGCGACGGAAGTGTGGGCGTCGTAAATCAGTAAAAGTAACGGCATAGAAATAAGGGCGAAACCGAAACCGGTAATACCCTGCAGGGCGGCAGCCAGAACTATAACCCCGCAGGCCGCAAGCCAGGAAAGGTCAAACATAACCGTAAACCCCCTATATAACTTAAATTATAACTCTAATATAAATCTCGCGACACGAACCTTGACTGAAAAAGTTGCCACCCGGAGGTATAAAGTGCTTGTAGCCCGGAGCCTCCATTCCGAATACCGGAGCGTACTGGAAACATACACCTCTGCTCGTGAGCCAATTTTGCGCTGGCGTATGCCAGCTTAAAGAGTGGAAAGAGTAAAAAGCACCAGGATACCGGCGAAAAGGAGCAGAAGGACGGGCCAGTATTCGCGGTAGATTTGAAAAAGGTTTATCTTAAAATAATCGTTGGTGAGCACCTGGCACATATGAAGGGGCGAGGCCATATAGGCTATCAGGCTGTTGGCATAAATGGCGGCTACATAGTAGGTCTTGGATTCCACGGGGAGGAGGGGTAACAGAAGGGGGAAGACGAGGGCCACACAAGCGTTGATGTCGGCAGTTACATAGCCAACGATCAGCGGGACGGCGAAAACGAGTAATTTAAGGGAAATGCCGTAATCCACTGTGCTGCTGAGCAGTTGGGGCAGCACCTTAACGTTATTCACTGCCGCGGAAAAGATGATAATCGAGGCCATAGTGATTATCAAAGGGAACTTTATGCCCTTGAGTATGGTTTTGAAATTGAGGTTGGGATGGCCCCATGCCAGTAAAATGGCCAGTATGAGTCCCAGCCCCAGGGACACGTCGAGACGTAGCCCGAAGGCGGCGCCGACGAGAATAGCGCTTAGGGGCGAGGAATAGAGTAAAAAATTATGGCCTGCTGTTAGGCGCCCGGAATTGGGCGTCTGTTTTTTTACCGGAGCCTGGCGCAACAGAAACCAGTAGCCGGCAAGAAGGCCGATGGCCGTTAACGGAGCCTGAGCTGTAACCATTTGAATTAACGGGGTGGCCGACAGGCTGGCAGCTAAAATATAGTGGGGCCGGAAAGGGGTTATAAATATACATACGTGGCGGAAGACTATGTTAATGGCCGCCATGCGGGCGTTGCTTAAGGCCAGTGCAGGGCCGAGCTGACCCACCAGGGGGGCGGAAATTATGGCCCCTCCGGTTACTGGAATACCGCCGATCAGGGCCGGCACCCCCATAAGGGTCAGCTTGGGGTTGCTTAAAAAGGCGGAGAGATTATCGACCATACGTTCCAGGAGATTGCAGTTGGAGAGAATTGAGGTAAGTACAGTGATAATAGTTACGGCGGCGATGAGTTCAATTGTTCTGGCGGAGGTAAGGGCTTCAAGGAAAATTCGAGCAGTAGCCGCTGCGCTATTACCGTTGGCCAGGCTTAACAGGACTGAGCCGACCATCAGGCCCCAGTAAAACTCATGTCCTTTTTGGGTGAGGTACACGGTAAAGGCGAGGACGACTATTAAGACGAGTATGGGTAGCATTAGAAGAATCTCCTGAAACTTTAATATATCTCGATTTTAACAAACTTCTAACTCCCAGGCAACCAAAAAAAGCCGGCGCCCTCAAGGGCCGGCCTTAAATTCCATTTTAAAATTGCTTTAATCTTCTTCGGTTGTTTCCTCCTCTTCAACTTCTTCCAGGTTCAGTTTTACAACCAGGTCGCCTTTAACTTCGGCTTCTACTTTAGCGCCTTCTTTAAGGAGGGCGACTGCAGCTTTTTTGCCGTGGATTTTTATTTCGGCATCGGCTGCAAGTATGAAAGTCCGTTCCTTTCCTTCCTTATCAATTATTGTAAGGGTTGTTTGACCGTCAATAAAAGCGACCGCCTTAATGGTGCCGGAAACTTCTTCTTCCTCGCCCTCTTCGGATTCGGCTTTTTCGGCTTTAATTACCAGTGCCAAGCCGTTGACGGCTTTAATTTCTGCTTCCTGGCCTGGCTCCAGATCTTCAAAGGAAGTCCTTTCCCCGTCCACGACGATTTTGGTAGCAGCGTCGATGGTAAATGTTTTCAAGGCCCCATCTTTCAGCTTAAGGCTAACCGTGGGCGGCGGGCCGGCGTAGACGGCATCGATGACGCCTTCGGCTTCAACTTTTTCCCGGACCGAAGTGGCCGCGATGAAAACGGCCTGATCTTCGGCCAGGATAATGCGCACCTGGTCGCCCGTCTGCAGGGCATCTAAATCCGCCTTTTTGCGATCTTTGAAGATCAGGACTTCTTCTGCCAGTTGGATTTCCCGGGCGCTGCCGTCGCTCAAGGTTACAGTCAGGCTGTTTTCTCCTATACCGGCGATTGTTCCGGTTACCATTTCTTTATCTAGCATTCCGTTCTGGTGCATCAAACGGAGGAGCAGGAGTGCCATTTCGCAGCGTTTAACCGGTTCCTGGGGGCGGAAAGCTTTATCCGGGTCTCCCAGCATGAGGTTGTAGCGGAGGGCCAAGCGCACGTATCCGCGGGCCCACTCCGGGATGGCGGCCACGTCCCGGAAAGGCAGGTCATCGCCCACCTGCAGGCGGGCCTCAGTATCCTTACCCAGGGCGCGGGTCATCAACATGGCTACTTCGTACCGTTTGGCCGGCTGCTTGGGGCGGAAGCCTTCCAGTTCGGCCTCGCTGATAAGGCCCTGCTCCACGGCCACCGCGACATAGCCGCGCGCCCACACGGGTATTTGCTCGGCGTGTTTAAAAGCCAGGGGGGTGTCTTTTGCTTTTAACGCTTCTTCTTCCAGGCCAAGCGCCCTTACGGCCATTATCAGAGCCTCCAGCCTGGTGACAGGCTTTTCGGGCTGGAAAGTGAGGTCGGGATAGCCCTGGATCACGCCCAAAGTGGACATTTGAGCTATGGCTTCACGGGCCCAGTGATGGTCGATATCCCGCAATTTTAATCCTTTGGCGATTTTAAACTGGTGTTTGAATTGCCCCCGACTTTGTTTAATTTTCGGCTTCTTTTGATGGCTGTCTTCCTCGCCTGTTTGTGCATACCACCACGGGTTTTGGGTGGCTGCCAAGGCAGGTCCGGCTGCCTGGCCGAATAAGAAGACGGCGAGCATTAAGGGGATTAATGTTTTGAGCAACTTTCTCATATCTCCATCAACTCCTTCCGTTAATAAATATCGGTAGCTTTTTTACAAATATGGGGGTGCTGCGCTTTTCATGGACCCCTGTTTCGGCTAAAATAGAATTCAGGTTATATTTGGAAAGGTGATTGATAGTTATATGTTACCGGAGATTACTCTGGTAAAGAGTTTCAGTTTTGAGGCCGCCCACTGCCTGGAGGGCTACCCCGGTAACTGCGCCCGGCTGCACGGGCACACCTACCGCCTGGAAGTGGCCGTTAAAGGAAAAGTACAAGAAAACGACATGGTGCTAGATTTTGATGAGCTTAAGGCGCTGGTAAAAGAAAATGTAATCGATAAGGTCGATCACTATTATCTTAACGAAATTTTTCCTTTCCGGCCCACCTGCGAACGCCTGCTCTGGTATTTCTGGCAGGCCTTGACCAAAGCTTTAAGTAAATATCCCCATGTGGAGTTGGAAAAACTAATTCTCTGGGAAACCCCTAATTCGGCCGCCGTTTTGACGCGGGCGGCGGTGGAGGCTTGCAAGGCCGCCCATGAAGGTTAAAGAGATCTTTTTCTCCATTCAGGGCGAATCCAGTAGCATGGGGTTGCCCACCATTTTCGTGCGCTTTAGCGGCTGCAACTTGCGTTGCCGTTACTGTGATACCAGGTACTCCTATGATGGCGGAGAAGAACTGGAGCCCCAGGCGATCTACCGGCGCCTTCAGGCCTGGCCCTGCCGCCGCATATGCCTCACCGGAGGCGAGCCGTTATTACAGGAAAAAACGGCTTTAAAAGAACTTTTAGCTTTGCTAAAAGGGTATGAGCTGTCAATCGAGACGAACGGCTCGCTTCCTCTGGACGGCGTGCTCTTGGGGCCGGAGCATCGGTGGGTGGTGGATATCAAGTGCCCCGGATCGGGGATGGAGAACGCCAATTACTGGGATAATTTGAAGGTCTTGCGGCCTCAGGACGAAGTTAAATTTGTCCTGATGGACGAGGAGGATTACCTTTGGGCTAGGGAGGTAATCCGGCGGGAAAGGCTTGAAGGCCGGGTGAGGCTGCTTCTGGCGCCTGCCTACGGCGTCCTGAAACCCAGGGAATTGGCCGAGTGGATTTTAAGGGATGGGGTGGAAGCTCGCCTGCAGCTCCAGTTACATAAATTAATTTTTGGCGCGGATGCCAGGGGGGTATAGTGTGGCTGCCAGAGTAGTAGTAGTTTTATCTGGAGGAATGGATTCTTCTACCTGTATGGGCATAGCCCATGCCGCCGGCCAGGAAATTTTTCCTTTAACCTTTATTTACGGTCAAAAGCACGCCGTAGAACTGGAGGCGGCCAGGAAAGTAGCGGCTCATTACGGCGTTTCCGGGCGCCATAAAATTGTCGACCTAACCGGCTTGCTTTCCGGGTCGGCCCTGACCGACGCCGACAAAGATATACCGGTGGGCCGCTCCCTGGCCGAAATAGGGGCGGGCATTCCCATAACTTACGTCCCGGCCCGCAATATTGTTTTTTTATCCCTTGCTTTAGCCTGGGCCGAACCTCTCGGCGCCGAAGCCATCTACCTTGGGGTTAACGTCCTAGACTATTCGGGCTACCCCGATTGCCGGCCGGACTTCATCCGGGCCTTCCAGGAAGTAATCAACAAGGGTACGGCGGCCGGCGTGGAAGGCCGAGGCATTCGCATAGAGACCCCGCTTATTAACCTGTCTAAAGCCGAAATCGTCCGTAAGGGCGTAGAGTTGGGCGTACCTTACCACCTCACTTATTCCTGTTACAACGGTACCGTGCCTTCATGCGGCACCTGCGATGCCTGCCAGTTGAGGTTGAAGGGCTTTCATGAGGCGGGGCTTGTTGACCCTATTCCATACGCCCCGGCAAGTTAGAAAAAATTGAGATAAATTGAGATCTTGCCAGGTCGACCGGGAATATGGTAATATCTAGCGGAGGAGGAGGGAAAACTAGAATAAACCCTCTTTTTCTATAAAATTTA
>JASUSV010000090.1 GCA_030445865.1 Clostridia bacterium | reverse complement strand
CGTTTTGAGGAACTGGAGCAGCAACGACAGGACCTGGAAGAAGGCCGGGCGGCCCTGGAACAGGTAATTGCCGAGATGGATAAATTAATGGCCCGCCAGCTCCGGGCCACCCTGACCGCCGTCCAGGAACACTTTGCCGCCCTCTTCAGGGAACTCTTCGAGGGAGGCGAGGCCAACCTGGAGCTCACCGGGAGCGATAACATTTTAGAAGCAGGCCTGGAGATCATCGCCCGGCCCCCGGGCAAGAAACCCCAGCACCTGGCCCTCCTCTCCGGCGGCGAGAAGGCCCTGACGGCGGTGGCCTTTATCTTTGCCCTCCTTAAGGTCAAGCCCAGCGCCTTCTGTATCTTTGACGAGGTGGATACGGCCCTGGATGAGGCCAATGTGGAACGCTTCGCCCGGCTGTTGCGCCAGTTTGCCGCCCGGACCCAGTTTATCGTCATCTCCCACCGCCAGGGCACCATGGCCGCCGCCGACGTCCTTTACGGTGTGACCATGACGGAACAGGGCGTCTCCCGCCTCGTTTCGGTACGGCTGGAGCAACTGCCGGCTTAAACACAGAGAAGCCCCGGCCGTTGTGGCTGGGGCTTCTTGTGTCCACGGCTATTCTTTATCCCTTTTCGTAGTCAAATTATTGGGCGGCGTCTTGTACGGGTTTTCGCGTAAAACCTCTCCCTTTGCCTCCAAGTTCCACAACTCTTCCGGGGATTCCTCGCGTACGAGTTCGTGCCGGAAAGTTTTCTGACGGTCGCTGATTTCTTTATCCGTCATAACGGCACCTCCAGGAAAAGTTTCCATGCAAGGATTAGTTTTCCCTTTGTTGGCCGAGAAATACCCTATAAACTAATGGCAGGGTATTTTTATTTTTTTACGTCTTAATTAAATAGAGAAGCCAGTAAACAGGAGGGGAGGGTATATACCTGGAAAAAGATTTAATCAGACGGGCTGCAGCTGGAGATGAACGGGCCTTTACGCGGGTAGTAGAACTTTTTAGTCCCTTCCTTCTGGCGGTAATCTTACCAATCGTAGGTAGCAAGGAAACAGCGGAGGATATCTTACAGGAGACTTTTATTCAAGTTTACCGTTCCCTTCACACCTTTCGCGGCGGTAGTTTCAAACGCTGGCTGGCCCGTATTGCTATCAATAAAGCGATTGACTGGAAACGCAAAGGAAAAAGCAATTTAGAGATGATAGTAGAATACCCCGGGCAGTTGGAGGTATTTAAGGTTGCCCCGCTGACTTCTGTGGAAAATGAAGTAATTTACAGGGAAACAGTAGCCAACTTACAGTCTTTATGCCGGGAATTACCCGAAAGTTATCGCCATGCTTTTACGGGCTATTATTTTGACGGCAAAAGTTATCGAGAATTGGCAGCTGAAGCCGGCGTTACAGTAAAAACGGTGGAATCGCGTTTATATCGCGCTCGCAAAATACTAAGAGAGAAGTTAAAGGGGGGTTAAGTGGTGCCGCATTACAGTCGCCGGGAATGGCGGTTATACAAGGACGAACTGTTACCGGAAGGGGTACGGAGGGCCATGGAGGATCACCTGCGGCACTGTGAAGCTTGCCTTGAAAATTACCTGGCTGCCTTCGGGTCCCAGGATGAAACGGCGGCTGCCGGAATCCTTTCCCCTGATTTTTCCGCCAGAGTTACCAGCAGGGTTGCCAGAATGGGCGCCCGGCAAAAGTATAAGACGGGCCCGGGCGGTAACTGGCTTGCCAGGGCCATCCAGTATTATACCATAGCGGCGGCCGTTACCCTTCTGCTTTTGGCCGGAGGATGGTTCGACTTTATGGTTTCAGAAGCCATGCATAGCCAGGTGCGGGTAGCAATAATCGCGCAGACCCTCGAGGAGAAAATTTCCCTCGGATGGTCCGAGCGACTGTTTGAAAACGCTACTGATAAACTTACGGAGATTATCGATAAGGAGGTTGCCAATTAGATGGGTAAAAGCAAATTAATAAGTTTTATATTATCCTTTTTTCCCGGCCTTGGCCATTTCTACCTGGGTCTGATGAACCGGGGTATAGCCTTCATGGCAACGTTCTTCGGCTGGATGGCGCTGGTAATATTGGCCAGCGGCATCACCGGGTTCAACGGTTTTATTGCGCTGTTAATATTACACCCCCTTATCTGGCTCTACAGTTTATTTGACGCCGTCCAACTGTGCGGTCGCCTCCAATCCGGGGAAACGGTTTCCGATAGTTCCCCCCTGGCGGAGCTGAGTGAGAGTTTAGCCAACGGTTATAAGAGCAGGTTATGGGCGTTGCTGTTTAGCATTATCCCGGGCGCCGGGCATATGTACCTTGGCTGGCAGCAGCGGGGACTCGGGTTTATGATCACCTTTTTCCTGGTCCTGTTTCTTATGGATTTCCTGCGCCTTAGCCTTTTCTTTTTCATGCTGCCGGTAATCTGGCTGTATAGTTTCTTTGATGTTTTGCAACTGGTTTCGAACGACATATCGGTTCCGGCCAGCGAAGGAAGTTTTTTTACCTGGCTGTTAGAAAGACAACGTTGGGTGGGTCTTGTTTTAATTGGCCTGGGCATTCTTATTATATTTGACCGCATGGTTGTTCCTTACCTAAGCTATGAATTAATAAACCTCATCAAAACGGGATTTATAGCGGCAATATTTATCGGCGGGGGCTTAAGGCTGGTTCTGGGAAGTAAGATTAACCTGCCGGTGGCTGAAGAAATAAAGACGGAGGTATGCTCAGATAACGAATTAGAGGCATGCCCGGATAACGAATTAACGGAGGGTGAAAGATGCAACCGCAAGGAAAATCCAGAAGGCAATGGCGGGTAGGTTCCTTTTCCATGGCACTGGCGCTGATTTTGTTTGGCGTGGCTACCCTGGTGTACCGGCACGAGCCGGGCTATGTTCCCCAATTAATAAATAACTGGTGGCCGGTGGTGCTCATATTGCTGGGTTTGGAAATTTTTCTGGCGGGTTATTTTTGCCGCGACGATGTACCCCGGCTAAAATATGATTTTTTGGCTTTAATTCTTGTCCTCGTGATAGTAATTATCAGTCTGGTAATTTATGTTTTCAACAGCAGCGGTTTGGCTGCCAGGTTGACCCAGGCCCTTGGCGCGGCAAGCTATACGGTTGATCTGCCGGAAAAAAGGTTGTCTGTGGCGGAAGGAGTGAAGAAAATTGCAGTCCAGGGGCCGGGACGCGAGTGGCATAACCTGCAGCTACGTTCGGGTAGTTCTGACGATCAAATAGTATTTTTTGGCCAGGCAATGGTTACAGCTACATCTGAAGCGGAAGCAAGGGAGATGGCTCGCAATGCTGGCTTATTTACCCGCCAGGTTGGCGATACCCTCTTTTTGGAATTGAGGGAGGTACCTTTATACCAGGGATTTGGGCCTTCTGCTAGGATATCAGGCAGCACCTTGATTCTCCCTGCTGGTTTGACAGTAGAGGTAGCTGGCGATAAGATTGGGGCAGGACTGGAGATGGTTTTGGATTACCTGGAAGCAGACTGGTCTATTACTAACTCGGGGCCTATCCGGGTGACGTTAAATCGGGGTATAAACGTTCAAATTGAAGCTTACTCCCGGGTTGCCGAAATGTTTCAGGGAAATATTAACTGGAAGATTCAAAACAGGTTAACTTCTACGGCCCCCTCGGATCAGAAATTACCCGTGCCTCCGTACAATCAACCGGAACCAGAAATGATGGCCAGGGCTACTATTGGCGAAGGCGGGCCGCTTTTGAAATTGTTTTCCCGGGATGCGATTATAATAAATACCCGGTAAAAAGGGTTCGAGCGCTGTCACAAAATCCTCTTTGCCGGTGTTATAGTTACAGCAGGGGTTTTAAAGGGAGGGAGGTTCCCATCAAATCCGCGGAATTTGAAGCCCTGTTTCAAAGCTTCTATCCCCTGGTGTACCGGCGGCTGTATTATCTCCTGGGGGAGCGGGCGGCGGCCGAGGACCTGACCCAGGAAGTCTTCCTCAAGCTGTACTACCAGCCGCCCCGGGAAAAAAGCAACCTGGGCGGCTGGCTGTTGCGGGTGGCCGCCAACCTGGCCTACAACTACCTGCGCGGCGAAGAGCGGCGCCGCCGCCGCGAGGAGGCCCGGTACCGGGAGGAGGCCGGCGTTATCCCCCTGGAGGAAGCGGTCATCCGCAGCCAGGAGGCGCGGCTGGTCCATCAATGCCTGGCAAGGCTCGCGCCCCGGGACCGCATCTGCCTGCTATTAAAGAACGCAGGTCATACTTACGCCGAGATCGCCGCGGTCATCCAGGTGGATAAAAACTCGGTGGGTACCATCCTGGCCCGGGCGCGGCGGCACTTTATAGCTTTATACAGCGAATTGGAAGGGAGGGACGACCATGTGTCCGGAGGAGGGCATTCTTCAGGCCTATCTTGATGGCGAACTGGATTTGGATATGGCGAGCCGGGTGGCGGGCCATTTGGCTGCATGTACCGCCTGCCGGGAACGGTTGCACGGCCTGGAGAAACTGGCAGCGGGCACCGGTGGCGTCCTGGCGCCTTACCGGCTGGAAACCGAGGCCGTGGGTCGTCCTGTACGGATTCCCCCCATGAGCTTCCCGTCCGGTGGCAAACGACCCCTGACTAAAACAAGGAGGATCGGCGACATGATCCGGCAGCACAAGTGGTTTTCCGGTGCAGCGGCGGCCGCCTTGGCTTTGGCCGTCTTCTTAAGCTGGGCCCCGGGCCGCAGCCTGGCCGCCCAGTTCCTCAACGTTTTCCGCATGGAGAAAATCCAGGTGGTGAAGATCACCCCCGAAGATATGGCCCAACTGGATAAACTTTTAAGCGGCCAGGGGGGAGAAGTGGACATCAAGAACTTTGGCCGGGTAGAGGTGCAAAAGCCAGATAGGGCGGAGTTAAGGGTGAAACAGGTGGAGCCGGACCAGGTGGCAGCCCTCAGCGGTTTACAACTGGACCTGCCCGCCACCCTGGCCGGGCGGACAAGGGCGGCCGTATACATTGAGCAGGCCCCGACCATCACCTTCACCCCCGATGTGGAAAACCTCAACAGCTATCTCCGGAAACACGGCGGCGTCCCGC
>JASUSV010000089.1 GCA_030445865.1 Clostridia bacterium | reverse complement strand
CGGCAACTTCCTCCTCATGCATGCCATGGGCCCCAATGTGGCCGGCGTAATCGGCTCGGCGGTTGCTGCCGGGGTGCTGTTGTCGCTGTTTGGGGGATAGGTAAAAACTCACCGGCTTTTGGGAGTAGCGATTAAGTAATAGGTAGACCCGTCGTGGCTGCCGCGGCTCTGGTAATCCAGGCCGTAATCTTCCAGCAGCTCGATGAGGTTGTCCGCCTGGTGGGCGTCGCTGGCTTCCAGGGCAATAATTAAATGGTCACCTTTTTCTAACCTGGGTATGGTAGCCCGTACTTTTTCGAAATCGGCGGCATCTACAACGGGGCCGAGGCGCAGGCTAATATCGGGCAAGGTAATACCCCCTTTTGCTTTAGTTTAACCCCGGTAAACTGCAAATATCAAGTTTTGGTCAGGAAATTCTTGCTTTTTAGAGTGAGATAGGCTATACTAAAAATACCTCTAAAGAACCGTAGGCTGCGTTCCGCCAGATAAAAAAATTGTGCGGTCTAGGCCATGGGAACTTTGGAGAGTTTATTTTCTGGAGGAGAGGTACCAGTGGCCTTGACCGACAAAGTGCTTAAATGCAAAGAGTGCGGCGCAGATTTCATTTTCACGGCCAGCGAGCAAGAGTTTTATCTAGAAAAGGGTTTCGAAAATGAGCCGTCGCGCTGTCCGGCCTGCCGGGCGGCAAGAAAACAGCGCTACCAGGGTGGCCCCAGACACAGGGGCGGCAGAAAAATGTTTGCTACTACCTGTAGCCGCTGCGGGGCCCGCACGGAAGTCCCTTTTGAACCGGTGAGCGGCAAACCGGTTTATTGCCAGGATTGTTACCAGGCGCAGAGAGCAATCCGTCGCCGGGCGTAGTAGAGTTGGAAGTGAAGTAGGCGTTTCTAAGGGTTATTAAGTTAAGTAGAGATAGGCAGGAGGTAACTTTAAACCAGTTATCAACCTGCTTTTCTTTTTTATATAATTTACTTAATAAAACCTCATTATCATTTTACTCTCCCGGAGGCGCTTATCTTTGTTTTTTCAGAGCCCTGAAGATGCCGGTCAAAAGTTATATCGCGCCGGATATCTGGCCAATGATACCACAAAAACGGCGGCCTACTTAGCCGGCATTTTAGAGAAACCCCTGCTGGTAGAGGGCCCGGCCGGGGTTGGCAAAACGGAACTGGCCAAAGCCCTTGCCCGGGCAACTGCCACCCAATTAATCCGCCTACAGTGTTACGAAGGGCTGGACGAAAGTAAGGCCCTTTATGAGTGGAATTATTATAAGCAGCTTCTTTACTTACAGGCCCAGGGCAGGAGTCCCTGGCAGGAAGTTAAGAAAGATCTCTTTACCGAGGAGTTTTTGCTACCACGACCCCTTCTTAAGGCCCTGTTGAGCCCTCATCCCGTTACTTTATTAATCGATGAACTGGATAAAAGTGACGAAGAGTTTGAAAGCTTTCTTTTAGAGGCTCTCTCAGATTACCAGGTTTCGATACCCGAGTATGGGACCGTTAAAGCTAGGGCTACTCCCTTAATTATAATTACGAGCAACCGTACCCGCGAATTAAGCGATGCCCTGCGGCGGCGTTGCCTTTATCTTTATCTAGATTATCCCAGCCGCGAGGAAGAGTTGGCTATCTTGAGGATGAAGCTGCCGGCAATGCCCGTCCAACTGGCGTCCCAGGCAGTGAGTTTTGTCCAAAGCCTCCGCAGCCGGGGTTTAAAAAAGCCCCCTAGCATAGCCGAAACCCTGGAATGGGCGAAGGTACTGCAGGAGTTTAAGGTAGATGTGTTAGATCAAGATATCATTAGCTCTACTCTGCCGGTGTTGATCAAGCATCAAGAAGACCTGGCCCAGGTGCAGTCCAAATTGGTATGGTATAGCAGAGTCGGGAAATAAAGGACGGGATGCCGGATGGGGGATATACCTGAGGTATTGCTGGAAATCGCGTCTTTACTGCGGGCAGCCGGAGCGCCCGTTTCCTTGAGCGAAGTTCTGGATGCTGCTCAGGGTTGGAAATCTACGCCCCCCGCTTATTGGCCGGAAGTTGTGCGCGTTACCCTGGTCAAAAGATACGAAGATTTGTTGCCCCTGGAAAGGCTGCTGGAGCTCCGCTTCTCCCCCGGCGCGGGGGCAAAAGTCCTAGGCGGCAACAACAACGCCGTAACCGTAAGCGGGCAGGGCTTAAAACACGCCGGCGGACAGCTACCGGTGCAGGAGGTGCTGGCGGCTCTGTTTGAAGGGACGGGGCAGGCTCTAAATCGCCTGGCCGAGCTTGCCCTGGCCCGGCTCGGCGAATTTAAGCTCGAATTCTTAGATCATCTGGAAGAAAAAGTTAAGGAAGCCATGTTGGCATTAAACTGGGCTATGGTGCGCCATAATCTGCAATCGCTGGAACGGGAAGGGAAGCCCGAGGCCCTGGTGGCTTGGGAGCGGTTGGAATTATTGGAAAGAATTGTTCGAAAGAAGCTGGAAACGAATTTGGTCGAGAAATTCGGTCCCCAGGCTTTGATTTCCATTCTCCAGAACTATAACCTGGCCGAAAAGAGCTGGGAGGAGCTGGCGGAAAAAGATATTGCATCTATGCGACCTTATTTAAAAAGGCTGGGACGCTTTTTAGGAAGCAGGTATTCCTGGCGTTACCTGCCTGCTAAGAAAGGAAAAATGGATTTGCGCCGGACGGTTAAGGAAGCCTGCCGGTGGGGCGGTACACCCTGGCGGTTGCGTTACCGCAAGAAGCGTGAGGACCGGCCGGAACTTGTAGTCCTGTGCGATGTTTCGGGTTCGGTGGCGCCTTTTAGCATTTTTATGCTGGAAATGGTATATGCCATTCAGCATGCCTTTAGCCAGGTACGCTCTTTTGTTTTTGTAGATGAAATCGCCGAGGTTACTTATGAGGTCAGAAAGCTACCGGCTGCCGGAGCCATGGAGCAGGTGGCGCGTTTTGCCCGCTGCTCGGTAAGCGGTTTTTCCGACTTTGGCCGCACTTTTAAACTCTTCCTGGAGCGCTATGGGGAAATAATCACTTCGCGGACGACGCTTTTAATTTTGGGCGATGCGCGCAACAACTGGCGGCCGCCGGAAGTCGAGGCCTTTGCCCGGTTATGCCAGAAAGCCAGGAGAGTAATCTGGCTAAATCCGCAACCTAGAGCGATGTGGAACACCCAGGATAGCTTAATCGGCCTTTACGCTCCTTACTGTCAAGTGGTTAAGGAATGCGCCAACTTAAAGCAACTGATTGAGATCACCAAGATTTTACTGCCTTCCGCACGTTAATACTTTACCAAAACAATTACTCGCGGCTGGGAGAATTCTGTCTGATAAGAGCGAAAAGGTGGCTTAAAAGCTAGCCGGGAAAAGCTCCCGGGATCCTTGACGCGGCCGGGATTTTATCTTAAAATAAAATTGTAAAATTGAATACGTTGGAGCGCTGAATCCTCAAGTTGAAGCTTGAAGAACGGGGGAACCAAGGTTTTGGGGTGAATCCTCTGAAAACAGAGGTAGGGTTACTCTTTCAACCCGAACCCGGCAGCTAACCTCGTAAGCGTGGAAAGAGAAGTGAGCAGTAGCTTGCTTTATGCCTTTGTACGCTTATACCCCGGCAGTACCGGGGTTTTGCTTTATATATAGCTTAAAATATTTTCAGAGGGGGGAGGGTAGTGTTTCCGGATTTAGGTTACGAAAAAGAATTATCGTTTGAAGAGAAGCGAGAGATGGCTTTAAATCGCGCCCGGGAACTTAAAGCCAAAATAGCCGATTACCTGGAAGAGCGGGAAAGAATCCCTACGGGAATGGAAGCTATTGAGGAAATTGTCCGCAATAAAGAAAGGATTAAGAAATATTTTGGTGCCAGCGAGGCCGAATGGCAGGATTGGCGTTGGCAGTTGCAGCACAGATTTACTTCAATTGAATTGCTGCGGAAAGTTATAAATTTAACTCCTGCAGAAGCCGAAGCCATAAAAAAGGTCGGTCGTGTATACCGCTGGGCAATATCGCCCTATTATGCCAGCCTGATGGCTGACAACCCTAATTGTCCTATTAGGCGTCAGAGCTTACCCAGTATTAATGAATTAGAAGATGATTTCGGCGTCTTCGATCCCATGGCCGAAGAATTAACTTCGCCGGCGCCGTGTATAACCCGCCGCTACCCCGATCGCCTGATAATCAACGTTACCAACCAATGCGCTATGTATTGCCGTCACTGCCAGCGGCGGCGCAATATCGGTGAAGTCGACCGGGCCAAGACCAGAAAAGAGCTGGAACAGGCTTTAGCTTATATTCGCGCCAACCCGGAAATCAGGGACGTGCTTATTACCGGCGGAGATGCCCTGATGCTGTCTAATGCCAAACTGGACTGGTTGTTGACCGAGCTCGATAGGATCCCCCACGTGGAAATCAAGCGCCTGGGCACACGCGTGCCGGTAACTTTGCCTCAAAGAATAACACCCGATCTGTGTAAGGTTTTAGCTAAGCATCCGCCTCTTTACCTCAATACCCAGTTTAATCACCCGCGGGAAATTACGCTGGAAGCAAAGCTGGCCTGCGATCGCCTGGTAGAAGCCGGCGTAGTTCTGGGCAACCAAGCGGTACTGCTAAAAGGGGTTAATAACCATCCTTTTATCATGCGTAAGCTCAATCAGGAGTTGCTCAAGATCCGGGTGCGGCCTTACTATATATTCCATGCCAAGCCAGTACGCGGCACCAGCCATTTTATCACTTCCATTGAAGAAGGCCTGGAAATTATGGAGAAATTACGAGGCTATACTTCCGGTCTGGCAGTGCCAACGTATATCATTAATGCCCCCTACGGCTATGGTAAGACGCCGGTTTTACCTCAGTATGTGATGGTGAAAAGCGATGGCCAGGTAGTCTTGAAGACCTGGGAAAAGAGGATGATTCCGTACCCCAACTTAGGAGGTCATCACTATAAGAAAAGTTTTTAAATGAAGGGCTTCCCCCGCGCCCTTCTACCTCCGGCTAAAATTTAGCCGGAGGTTATTTATTTTTGTTAGTGTAAAATTTCAGTAGGTGATCCAGACCCGGAGGAATCTGGACAAAGGATAAAGAAAAAGAGACCTCACAAACCTAAAAACCCTAAAGAAAGG
>JASUSV010000088.1 GCA_030445865.1 Clostridia bacterium | reverse complement strand
CTTTGAAGAACTGCTGGCCCGGTTAAAATATGCCGCCGAAAGAAAGATGTTCGCGCTGGTTACCGGGGAGGTGGGCGCCGGTAAGTCAACGGCCATAAGAGCCTTGATGGCCCGCTTAAACCCCACCAGATACCGGGTGCTCTACGTCAGCGACTCGGCTTTAACGCCCAGAAACTTTTACTGGCTTACTCTTCACCATGTCGGCCGATGATTGTTGTCAGTTGGCGGCCAAATAGTGTGGGCGGCAATACTCTCTCCTCTGCTTCCAGCGCGTAAGCAAGCAGGGTGATGCGCAGGAAGCCGTCCTCCGCCAGGCGTCCACGCATTTCCTCGTCGTTTATGGCCTTCTCCAACTCATACATAATATTGTTTGAGAAGAACCTTGCAAAGTGGTGAATGACTTAATAGAAAGCTTAATGAAATAACCTCCACCCGCATAACCGCCGGCAATATAGTCCTGAGCGTTCTTATTTTAATTATAGCGACAATGAACTTTATCCACAATGAAACTTAATCGTTTTCTACGTCTGATGAAGAGTTTTTGGTTTTTGTTTTGGATAATTTTTCTTCTTGTATAGGTTTAAGCGCCGGCTCAGGTCGTATACCACCAAAACCGGTTGTTACTAAGGCCTTTAAATATCCATAGGCGAGGGTTCCTAGTAGCAATAGACCTGCAAATCCTACTGCCGGGTAGAGGGTGCCCACAATTTTGGAAAAACCAAACTGCGCCCCGGCAAAAGCTACAACACTAACAACGGTACTCAGCCATTTGTAGGCGCTGCTTTCGGGTTCCGTCAGTCTGGAAGCAAAGCCGTAAAGACTTGCCACGGCAGTGGTATATACTTCGGCAAACAGTATAATGCTATAGGCTGACCGGAAGAAGGGGGATATTCCACCGGCAATAGCTATCATAGGTACTTCCAGGTTGGTCACTTGCGGGACTTTGGTAAGGATTGCGGCAGTTATAGCCAGGACACCTACTCCTAAACCCAGACCGCCAAAAATGGCCCCGGATCGCGAATTGGTAGGGTTGCTGAGGGCTCCGAGGGGTGCCAGCACCGCCATTGCCAGTACCAGATTATAGGAGACATATAGTACGGCAGAAACCGGCCAGTAAGGAACAGCCGCCCTTGCTGTTTGAGACCAGCTTAAGTTGGTAATCAGCGCCTGGGGGTTGGAAAAGATAGTCCAGAGGCTTATGGTTAGTACGGACACCAGTAGGATTGGAGCAACAAAACTAATAGATTCAATTACCCTGTTAAGCCCGAGCAATACCGTTAATAAGGTAATAGTAACCATTAAGAGGCTACCCCATAAAGCAGGCAGTTTAAGCTGTTCCGCAAAAATTGCTCCTGCTCCGGCGGCCATGGTTACCAGAGCGCCAAAGAGGAAAAAGGTGATAACAATATCCATTAACCTGCTGATCCAGCGTCCACCTGTTTTTCGAATGACAGGAAGGTGTGATTTGGTCTTCAACTTGTACCCAAGGTCTAAGATGGATATCCCGAAAAAAATAAAAAGTATAGTTGAAAGAGCAATTCCTAGGATACCCCACCCCCCGAAAAATCCAAAGAACTGCAGCACTTCCTGTCCTGAGGCAAAGCCTGCGCCCACAACCGTACCCACATATGTTGCTGCTATGGTAAAGACAGAGAGTGGTTTCTTCATAAAAAGTCTGCCTTAAAAATCTAATTTAAAATTTGTTCGAGATTATTATTACCTCCCAACGATTCTTTTAATACACGCCACCAATCCCCTTCCTCGTACCCCAGAAGGCCTGCGCCTGCACATTTTTTTCATATGGGACCGGGAGTTCGACTTCTTAAAAGAAGTGCCGCCAGGCGGTATTATTTGCATAGCGCGAAAAAGTTTAGCCTTTTTGTTTTGTACTGTGCTGCTTATGTATCCAATATTTTCCTAAGCCCCTCCCTCAGTTCCAGGGGCACAGCGGCGATCTTCCAGCGGCGGCCGTTGACCTCAGCCCTGCCGACCATTACCAGGGCCCGGCACCACAGGGCGCCCAGCGGGGATTGCGGCTCGCGCTCGTTCCAGTAAAAGCCGTCGCCTTCCATGGAGCCGTACCGGCGGGTGATTTCGCGGAGCCGGCTCCATCCTCCCCGGCTTAACAAGTACTTTAGAATCTTCCGCTCTTCTTCTCCCAGTTCCCGGACGACTTTTTCCAGGTTGCGGTTATCCAGGAGGAAGTCCTTGATCTCCTCTTCCCGCTCCTTCCTGCGGCGTTTGGGTTCGAGGCCGTAGATCCGGCAGGTTCCCTCCAGCCAGTTGGCCGGCATGTTCTTTAGCCCCCTTCCCAGCCCTACGTCCACGGGCAGGGGTTTGGCCTCGATTTCCCGGCGCCTCTTTTCCTCAAAGTAGCGCACCAAGAAATTGCCGTCAAAAGCGGCCTTTATTTCTTCGGCCATCTCGGCCATCTCTATACTCTGCCGCAATTCCTTTAGCTTCTCCTTGAATTCTTCGCTCGTTTCCCCAGCATCGATTCTGTCCAGGTAGGCGCGCGCTTTTTCCAGGTCTCCCTTCTGCAGCATTAACGCCGCAAAATTGAACAGGAGTACAGGGGACTCCGGGTTTATCTCCTCCAGCATCCCCATTATTTCCTGAGATTCATCCAGCCTGCCCTCGAAACGCAGCAGGTTGGCGAGGGCCATAAGGGCTCTGGGATAGAGCTTGCCCTCGTGGAGGAGGTTTTCCAGCAGGCCGATGGCCTCACCTGACCGGCCTTCTTCTTTGAGTTTTAATGCCTGCTCTACTATCCGGTCCAGCTCGGGATCTTCCTCGGCGATGACCGGTATTTTTTTCAGCTTCAGGAGCCTGCGAGTGCCATCGATAACTATCGGGACGGAGTCGCCTTCCTGGAAAACGCCCCGGTCCGTCAGGGCGGCCAGGGCCGCTGTCTTCAGGCGGTCGGAGAAGCTAGTGGATTCCAGGATGCTCCGGCCCAGCTCCTCGCCCCACTTGCCGCCGTAAGTCACCAGTGTGTGTACGGCATGGGCGGCACCGGCATACTGCCCGGCGGCCTCCGCCTCCAGCGCGTAGGACAGCATAGTGATGCGGAGGAAGCCGTCTTCGGCCAGACGCCGGCGCATTTCCTCGTCCTCTACGGCCTTGTTTATCATGTCCTGGAGTTTCTCGGTGGAATAAAGCTCGTATCCCATGGTGAAGCCGGGGATGGCGCCGCGCTCTATTAGAAAGGCCACCTGCTGCATGGCCGCGAACAGGGGGTGTTCGCCGGCAATGGAGTTCCATAGGGAGGCGGCGCGCTTGTAGCGTCCCAGGTTGAAGCAGGCTACGGCTGCCAGGTATCTATTTTGCCAGGACACGTGATAGGGCTCCCAGCGCCGGTACAGGTCGAAAACCAGCCGGTGGTCCCCCAGACCTGCAGCCGCGTCCATGATGACTACCGTGTATTCCCGAAACGCCAGCAGTTGGTCGCTCTGTCCCGAGCGGCGGATCTCCACCAGCCCCTTATCGAAGCAGGTTATCGCCTCCTGGAGAAGCCGGCGGGCCCGGTCTTTATCGTCCAGGGCGCAGTTAATCTTGCTGGCCAGCGCGTAGGTAAAGGGGTTGGCTTCGGGGTGCTTGTTTTCGAGATCCACATATGGCTCCAGGATTTGGAGGGCCCGTTGAGGTTCTCCAGCCATGAAAACGGCCAGCGCCAGGTTGTTGCGTGCCGGCATGTTCTCCTCCAGCTTTAGCGACCTAGCGAAGGACTTCTCTGCGGCCCGAAAATTGCCCTGCTTCAGGAATTCTCTTCCTTCTTCCATCAATGCTTCTGCGGTCTTTGCTCTTGTCATCCCGGGACCCCCTCACGGTTTGTTGTCATATCTTACCTTTAAGTTCTACATTTTTCGGCGTTTTCCTGCACGAGGAGGCCTTATAGACTGGGGCTCGCTCTTTTGCCCGCGCGGTGAGTCGCCGAATTGCCACTGAGGCACGCTTGCCCGGCCGGGCGCCCGGTAGTAAAATGGTGGCAGATGGGAGAGCCCGGAGCGCCAACGCCGTACTCTGGCGGGCGGCCTTGATCCCGTCCGGCTGCGGGCCGTACGGTCTTTCCGGCAGTCCTCGCCGGCGCCGCCGGTTTGGCGGTTGCGCTATGGAAGGGAAGTTGGGGGAAGAATATAGGAGGCAGACAATCGGTGCTTCTTTTCGGCCACATGGGGCTGACTCTGGCTGCAGCCCGGATGGTGGAGAGAGTATGGAGTTCGAGAACCGGGAGGGCTTTTATCGGTCTGGACTATCGCCTCGTGCTCCTGGGTTCCATGCTGCCCGACATCCTCGACAAGCCCCTGGGCGGCGTAATTTTAAGGGAATCCCTGGGCAACGGCCGCATTTACGGCCACACCCTTGCTTTTTTGCTGGTTCTTTTAGGGTGGGGGTGGTGGCTGTGGTTCCGCTTCCGCCGGCCCGGAGGTCTTACCCTGGCCGGGGCGAGCGGCCTGCATCAGTTCTTAGACGGGATGTGGCACACCCCGGAGACGAGCCTCTGGCCGGCCTACGGGCTGGGTTTTCCCAAGGGCCATCCGGAAGGGTGGTTTGAGCTCTGGCTCCGAAACCTTACATCCGACCCGCTGGTGTACATACCCGAGATCGCCGGGGGCGCGGTGCTGCTCCTGTTCTTTTGGGATCTGACCTGCCGGAAGGGGCTGGCGGGCTTTATCCGGACGGGAAGGATTCGGCCGGCCCCGCGGGAAGAGAGTTGAGCGGGGGGCTGCCTGGTGCGGAGGCGACCGGTGGGCGGCCGCCCCGACTGCCCCGGGTGGTTTCGGCCTTGAAACGGTTGACGTACGAAGGGGAGAGGCTTTTGGCCATAATCGTCGTGCAGGACCTGGTCAAGCGCTTTAACGGGCTGGAGGCCGTCGCCGGAGTGAGCTTTGAGGTCGAAGAGGGGGAGATCTTCGGCTTTTTGGGCCCCAACGGCGCCGGTAAATCGACCACTATCAAAATGCTCTGCACCCTGCTTAGGCCCACCAGCGGGCAGGTTAGCCTGGCCGGCTTCGACGTGGTGCGCCAGCCGGATGCCGTGCGCCGCTCCATCGGCCTGGTGTTTCAGGATAATTCCCTGGACGACCGCCTGACGGCGGA
>JASUSV010000087.1 GCA_030445865.1 Clostridia bacterium | reverse complement strand
TCCGCTTTCGGCCTCGTTAAGTTTGGCTAGCCGCTCGGGTTTAGTCGCTCGCTTTCAAGCCAAAGCAGGCCTCCCCCAGCGAAAACTGGGGATAACCCAGGGTTGGCAATTGCTTGTCGACCTTTCTTTTTTTTGCTATAATTTCTATGCACATTTTTGTGCACAAGGGGAAAGTTATGGAGCTAATCCGTATAGGCGACAAACTCATTGACCGCCGCAAAATAGCGTCCGCTATCGACCGGATCTTAGAATTAAGGCGCCGGGGTATTTCCCAGCAAGAAGTGGCCCGGCAGTTGGGGCTGGATCGCTCTTTTGTTTCCCGCCTGGAAAACCTGGGTGAGATACGGCGGGGGCAACGGGTGGCCGTAATCGGTTTTCCCGTAGCTAATAAAGAGGAGTTGGAGGAGGTTTTGCGCCAGGAAGGCGTAGAATTCAGCTTCCTGCTCACGGATGCCGAACGCTGGGAATACATACGCACGAAAAACGGCCTGGAACTTTTAAACGAACTTATGGTCCTTGTGGCCCGGCTACGCGATTACGATAACGTTATCCTGATTGGTTCTGACTACCGCATCAAGATCAGCGAAGCCTTACTGGGGAAAGAAGTTATAGGGATGGAAATCGGCACCTCGCCTATTAAAGGCGACCGCTATGTTGATCCGGAAAAACTGCGCTGTCTTATCCGCGAGGTAATGCAAAAAGACGGTGCTAAAAAATAAAGACGGGAGGTTTTATTATCAAAAGGGTTGTAAGCGTAAGCCTCGGTTCTTCTAAGCGCGACCACAAAGTGGAAGCGGAATTTTTAGGGGTTAAATTCAGCTTGGAGCGCGTTGGTACCGACGGCGACATGAACCGCCTGATCGCTTTGATTAAAGAACTCGACGGTAAAGTCGATGCTTTCGGCTTAGGGGGCATGGATCTTTACCTGCGGGTGGGGCAGAAGCGCTATCTCATCCGCGACGCGGCCAAGGTAGCGCGCGCCGCCAAAATTACGCCTATAGTGGACGGCGGCGGTTTAAAGGACACTCTGGAGCGGCGGGTTATAAAACATCTTGCCGAAGAATACGGCCTCGATTTTCAAAGCAAGAAAGTATTAATGGTCTGTGTTGTAGACCGTTTCGGTATGGCCGAAGCCCTGGCGGACGCCGGGGCGGATTTGATTTGCGGTGATATAATTTTTGGCCTCGGTTTGCCCATTCCCATCCGGTCGCTCCCGGTTTTTCAGCGCGTCGCTTATATTTTGGCTCCCTTTGTCTGCCAGTTGCCCTTCAAGATCCTTTACCCTACCGGCAAGGAACAGGAAAAAACTGATGCCCGTTACGGCCGCTATTACCAGGAGGCCGAGATCATTGCCGGCGATTTTCACTTTATCCGTCGCCATTTGCCGGAGCAGTTACCTGGAAAGATTATTATCACCAATACCGTCACCCAGAGCGATGTCGAAGATCTGCGCCGGCGGGGCATAAGAACCTTGATAACTACCACGCCGGAGTTTAACGGCCGCTCCTTCGGCACCAACGTTCTCGAGGGCGTTCTCCTGGTCCTTTCCGGTAAAAAACTAAATGAAGTTACGCCGGACGATTATAACCGATTGCTGGACCAACTGGGTTTTAGGCCGCGTATTATCGAACTGCAAAAACAGGGGGCTTAAAAAAGTTGCATAAATTTGCTTTTATAATTCACCCTTTAGATATAGGCGACGTGGGCCGGAAATTTCCTATAGCCAACCGTTTACCGGGCTGGCTCGTCGAAAGCTCTCTTCCCTGGCTGCCGCCCCTCAAGACCTCGTATATAACCGGCGTACGCTCGCCTTATGCGGAGACGGAAGGCTGGTTTATCGCCTGCCCTTTGACTTCGCGCCAGATGGTCAGTTTGCCCGAAAAATTCGTCCTGAACCGGATAATTAAGGCCGGCCGCCTGGCCGAAAAACTCGGGGCCGAGATCCTGGGCCTGGGAGCCATGACCTCGGTTGTAGGCGATGCCGGGGTTACCATCGCTAAAAATTTAAGTATACCTGTAACTACGGGCAACAGTTATACCGTGGCTACGGCAATTGAAGGCGCCAGGAAGGCGGCCGAACTCATGGAAATAAATCTAACAGAGGCAGAAGTAGTTGTCTTAGGGGCTACGGGTTCTATCGGTAGCGTCTGTGCCCGGATACTGGCCCGGGATTGCCGCTATTTGACACTGGTGGGCCGTAAAGAGGAGAAGTTGCGAAACCTGGCCGATCAAATTTTGCGCGAGGCGGGGCTGGCCGTGCGGATCAGCCGCCAGCCCAAAGAAATCTTGCCCCAGGCCGACTTGGTTATTGCGGTTACTTCAGCGGTAGATACGGTTATCGGGCCGGAAGATTTGAAGCCTGGGGCCGTGGTTTGCGATGTGGCCCGGCCGCGGGATGTCTCCAGGCAGGTGGCCGAGGTGCGCGACGATGTCCTGGTTATTGAGGGCGGCGTAGTGAAAGTCCCGGGAGAAGTTAACTTTAACTTTAACTTTGGCTTTCCGCCTGGCCTTTCTTATGCCTGTATGGCCGAAACCATGATTTTAGCCTTGGAAGGGCGCCTGGAAAATTTCACTCTGGGCCGGGACCTGACGGTAGAACAGGTAGAAGAAATCAGTTTGCTGGCACAGAAACACGGCTTCCACTTGGCAGGCTTTCGCAGCTTTGAAAGGCCTCTTACAGAAGAGCAAATTCTGGCTATCAAGGAGCGGGCCAGGGCGAAAAGGAAAAATCCTTGACAAAGCCCTGGGGCGAACCTATAATACTCACTAAGTAAACGGTAATAATTAGTTAAGCACTGGGGGCGTGTTCCTAGTGCTTTTATGGTAGTTGTGGCCAGTTTTTCGCGAGCCGCATAAGGAGCGGCAAATTCTCATATATTGAGATACCAGATATAAATAAGCTGCTGCTTTAGCTGCGGCACCAAAAAGGAGTGTAAAAATGGTGGGTATGGCCGAGAAAGAAGTTTTATTGACAGCCAGCGGTTTAAAAAAATTAGAGGATGAACTGGCTTACCTTAAAAGCGTTAAACGTAGGGAAGTAGCCGAGAGAATTAAACAGGCTATAGAATTCGGCGATATAAGCGAAAACTCGGAATACGAGGATGCCAAGAACGAACAGGCCTTCATTGAAGGCCGTATTCTTACTTTGGAAAAAAAATTGCGCAGCGCCAAAGTTATAGGTGAAGAAGAAAATGCCGGCAATATAGTGACCATGGGTTCGCGAGTGGTCCTTAAAGATTTAGATAACGGCGACGAGCTGGAATATGAAATTGTAGGCTCCATGGAAGCCG
Source organism: Clostridia bacterium (assembly GCA_030445865.1). GTDB lineage: Bacteria > Bacillota > DSM-521 > Neomoorellales > Neomoorellaceae > JASUSV01. Next base: position 1,933 of record JASUSV010000087.1, on the reverse strand, counting down.
ATCCCTTGGAAAATAAAATTTCCAACGAATCCCCCGTAGGTCGGGCTATTATGGGTAAAACGGTTGGGGATGTAGTAAAAGTTGTGGTGCCTGCAGGGGAAATAAGTTATAAAATTATCAGGATAAACGGGTAGTTGCTAGGAGGCAGGGTGGTGGAAGTAGAAGTAAACGAATTAATGGCAGTTAGGTTAGAAAAACTGGAAGAGCTGCGCCGTAGAGGCATCGATCCCTACGGAGGGCGTTTTGACCAGACTCATTTAAGCTCCCAGGTAAAAAACCACTATGAAACTCTTGAAGGCCAGGAGGTGGCTTTGGCCGGCAGGCTGGTAGCTAAAAGAGGGCACGGGAAAGCTACCTTTGCTGATATTCTCGACAGCCAGGGGCGCATCCAGATTCATGCCCGGCTGGACATTTTGGGCAAGGAAAATTACGATCTGTTCACCAGGCTGGACATAGGTGACATCATCGGGGTGCGCGGTTCCGTTTTTCGCACCCGCCGGGGCGAAATAACCGTCGAGGTTAAGGAATTTCGCCTTTTATGTAAAAGCCTCAGGCCGTTGCCGGAAAAGTGGCATGGCCTCAAAGATGTAGATTTGCGTTATCGCCAGAGATATCTGGATCTAATCGCCAATCCTGAAGTCCGGGAAGTTTTTATTTTACGTAGCAAGATCATCCGCGCCATTCGCCGTTTCCTGGACGACCGCGGTTTTTTAGAAGTCGAAACCCCTACCATGCATACTATAGCCGGAGGGGCTGCTGCCCGCCCCTTCATCACCCATCACAACGCCCTGGATATCGACCTTTATTTGCGTATTGCCTTGGAGCTGCATCTTAAACGCTTGCTTGTAGGCGGCCTGGAACGTGTCTACGAATTAGGGCGCATTTTTCGCAATGAAGGCATTTCCACCAAACACAACCCGGAATTTACCATGCTGGAACTCTACCAGGCCTACGCCGATTACCATGATATGATGCGTTTACTGGAAGAAATGCTGGCCTATGTTACCCGGGAAACCCTGGGAACCATGGTAGTGCAGTACCAGGAGGAAACCTTGGATTTCACCCCTCCGTGGCCGCGCCTTACCATGTTTGAAGCCATAAAAAAATATACCGGCGTGGATTTTAAAGAGATTCCTGATGCCCAGGCTGCCCGCGCTGCTGCCGAAAAGTTGGGCCTGGAGCTGGAGCCGGGATTAAATAAGGGGAAGATTATTAACGAAGTTTTCGAGGCTTTTGTCGAACCCCATCTTATCCAGCCGGTTTTTATTCTGGATTACCCCCTGGAGATTTCGCCGCTGGCAAAGCGTAAAGCGGATGATCCTACGCTGGTATACCGTTTTGAAGCTTTTGTCGCCGGCCGGGAGTTGGCCAATGCCTTTAGCGAACTCAACGATCCCATAGATCAGCGGGAACGTTTTGAAGCCCAGCTGAAAGAAAGGGCGGCCGGCGATGAAGAAGCCCATATGATGGATGAAGATTTTTTATGCGCCTTAGAATACGGCATGCCGCCTGCAGGCGGCATGGGAATCGGCATCGACCGGCTGGTAATGGTTTTGACCAACTCACCTTCAATTCGCGACGTAATTCTATTTCCTACTATGCGCCCGCGCGATAATGAAGATAAAGTTTAAATAAAGCGTGGACATGTTAAGAGAATATTAATTTCGGCAAAAAATACCGTTTAATTTCTCTTGCCAAGTATTCGTTTTCATGCTATATTATCACTTGCCCCTGGGAGAGGGACGAAAACCCCGGAAAAAGAGGGGTTGACAAAAAGAAATAGCCATGCTAGATTATAAAACGTCGCGTCCAAAAGCGACGGGTGAAAAAACGACAGGTCTTTGAAAACTGGATAGTGGCAGCCAGGCTTGTGCTTTAACCCCCTTTTAAACAGGGGATCAAACCTTTGAAAAATATCTCCCTTTGGACTTAA
>JASUSV010000020.1 GCA_030445865.1 Clostridia bacterium | reverse complement strand
GGGCGAGCCTTGTGAGCCGTTGGCGAGACCGAGCCCGGAGGCGGGGCCGAGGACAGGATGTCCGAGGCCGGCCACTGAGACAGGATGTCGAATTGGCCGGGAACCCCGCCGGAGGGCGAGGGGTAAGCCATACGGACCGCTGGCGAGCCCATCAGGAGCCGGCGCCAGCGCCCCGGCACGGGGAATGTTTCGGAAGCATCTCACCAAACAGGGAGAGATTCTGAATGCTTTTCATGTTGGATAACTACGATTCTTTTACCTATAACCTGGTGCAGTACTTACAAGAACTGGGCCAAGAAGTAGTCGTGCGGCGCAACGATGCCGTAAGCCTCGAGGAAATTGCCGAGCTAAATCCTTCTCATATTGTCATTTCTCCGGGCCCCTGCACGCCCAATGAGGCGGGCATCTCCCTGGCAGTTATAAAAGAATTTGCCGGCCGTATTCCCATCCTGGGCGTGTGCCTGGGCCACCAGTGCCTGGCCCAGGCCTTTGGCGGCAAAGTAGTAAGGGCCGGTCGGCTGATGCACGGCAAAACCTCTCTCATTTATCACGACGGCAAGAGTATTTTCCGGGGATTAAAAAATCCCTTCACTGCCACCCGCTACCATTCTCTAATTGTCGATGAGGAAACCCTGCCCGGCTGCCTGGAAGTATCCGCCCGGAGCGAGGCCGGAGAGCTTATGGCCCTACGCCACCGCGAACTGCCCCTGGAAGGAGTCCAATTTCACCCCGAATCCATTTTAACCGAGGAAGGAAAAAAACTATTAAACAATTTCCTTAAGCTTAAGCAATAAATTTCTTTTGATAGGAGAGATGAGATATGATGAGGCGAGTAATTAGTCGCTTAGTCGCGGGCGAAAGTTTAAGCGAGGAGGAAGCGCGCCAGGCCATGGACTGCATCATGAGCGGGGAGGCGACTCCAGCCCAAATAGCCGCTTTCCTTACGGCCTTACGCATCAAAGGGGAAACGGTAGAAGAAATAAGCGGCTTTGCCCGCTCCATGCGCCAAAAAGCAGTACCGCTGGTCACCCGCCACCTTTTCTGTCTTGATACCTGCGGAACCGGGGGCGACGGGAAGCAGACTTTTAACATATCTACGGCCGCGGCCTTTGTCCTGGCCGGAGGCGGCATACCGGTTGCCAAGCACGGCAACCGCTCGGTATCGAGCCGCTGCGGCAGCGCCGACGTGCTGGAAGCCCTGGGGGTGCAGGTAGATCTCTCAGCCGAAGCCGCGGCTGCCTGTCTGGATGCGGTAGGCATAAGTTTCCTCTTTGCCCCGGCCTTTCACGGCGCCATGAAGTACGCAGCCGGCCCCAGGCGGGAGATCGGCATCCGTACAGCCTTTAATCTCCTCGGCCCTCTTACCAACCCGGCCGGTGCCGTTTACCAGGTTGCCGGCGTCTATGCCCCGGAGCTGACGGAAGTGGTAGCAGAAGTTTTAGGGCGTCTCGGTAGTCGCCGGGCCTATGTTGTCCACGGCAGCGACGGTATGGATGAAGTTACTCTTTCCGGCAGCACAAAGGTGACCGAATTAAATGAGGGCCGCATCCGCACTTTTTACGTCGAGCCGGAAGATGCCGGACTGCCCAGGGCCGAACTCCAGGAAGTGCGTGGTGGCGACGCCGCCGAAAATGCGCGCATTATATTAGATGTATTATGCGGCAAGCCGGGCGTGGCCAGGGACATCGTTCTTTTTAATGCCGCCTTCGGTTTTATGGCTGCCGGGATGGCTGATGATGTGCGTGAAGGGGTAAGGCTGGCGGCTGTCAGCATCGATTCCGGAGCAGCCCTGGGCAAATTGGAAGAAATGCGGGCATTTACCCGGAGTTGGGCCGCCTAATGCTTAAAGAAATACTGGATTATAAGCGACGGGAAGTAGCGACTGCTAAAGAGACCCTGCCGTTGAGCGAGCTTAAAGATAAATTAAGCCGTCTTGAGCCGCGGCGCAATTTTCGCGACTCTCTGCGGCCAAGGGATGGGGTACGGGTAATAGCCGAGGTCAAAAAAGCCTCGCCTTCGCGAGGCGTCATCCGGCACGCTTTCGACCCGGTGGAACTGGCCGGAGCCTATACGCGGGGTGGGGCGGCGGCAATTTCCGTTCTCACCGACAGCCGCTTTTTCCAGGGGCAACCCGGTTACCTAGCACTTGTGCGCAAAGCCACGCCCCTGCCCCTGCTGCGCAAAGACTTCATTATCGATGAATACCAGCTCTACGAAAGTTGCCTGCTGGGCGCCGACGCCGTCTTGCTTATCGTGGCAGCCTTAACCCCGGCCCAGCTAGGGGAGTACCTCCATATCGCCCGTGGCCTGGGCCTTGCAGCCCTGGTAGAAGTCCACACAGCAACGGAGGTAAAAATAGCTTTAGATGCCGGGGCCGAGATTATCGGTATCAATAACCGGGACTTGCAGACTTTCGAGGTAGATTTAAGGACTACCCTTGAGCTTCGACCCTTAATACCTGGCGACCGCATGGTAGTAAGCGAAAGCGGCATTAAAACGCGGAGGGACATCGAGCTTCTGGCTGCCGCCGGCATCGACGCCGTCCTGGTAGGCGAAGCCTTATCGGCAGCGCAGGATGTAGAGGGGAAAGTAAGGGAGCTGGCAGAAGCGAAAGGGATGTATTAGAGGAGGGCAATTATTTGACCAAGGTTAAGATCTGCGGTATCCAGAGCTGGGGGGAGGCGAAAACAGCGGTAGATTGCGGCGCCGATGCCCTGGGCTTCATCTTCGCCCCCAGTCCCAGGCGCATCAACCCCGAGGCGGCCCGGGAAATAATTTTCAAATTGCCCCCTTTCGTAACTACCGTCGGCGTCTTCGTCAACGAGCCGCCCTCAAGCCTGTTAAAAATCGTCGACTTTTGCCGGTTGGACGCCGTGCAACTGCACGGAGACGAATCGCCGGAGTACTGCTGCCGTCTAGGTTTAAAGGTAATTAAAAGTTTTCGCGTCCGGGAATCCCGGGTGCCCCCTGGGATTGATGCCTTTCCCGTACAGGCCGTCCTGCTCGATACCTATGTACCCGGCCGGCCGGGAGGGACGGGGCTTACTTTTGACTGGGAAGTAGCCCGCCGAGTGGTGGCGGCCGGGAGGACGGTCATCTTGGCCGGCGGGCTGACGCCGGAAAACGTGGCCCGGGCCGTCGCCGCCGTCAGGCCTTATGCTGTGGACGTGGCCAGCGGCGTGGAGAGCGGTGGCCGCAAAGATCCGGATAAAGTGCGCCGTTTTATTGAAGCGGCCAAAAGGGCCGGAGAAGAGATAAAGGAATTGGAGGGAGGAAATTGACTTTACCGGACGAGCGCGGGCATTTCGGCCCTTTCGGTGGTCGGTTTGTGCCGGAAACTTTAATGCCCGCTTTAAATGAACTGGAAGCGGCCTACCGAGCAACCCGGCAGGACCCCGCCTTCAGGCGGGAACTGGAGTATTATTTACGCAATTTTGCCGGACGGCCTACGCCTCTTTACTACGCGGCCAACCTTACCGCCTACCTGGGCGGGGCTAAAATATATCTAAAACGCGAGGATTTGAACCATACTGGCTCCCATAAACTCAATAACGCCCTGGGGCAGGCTTTGCTCGCCCGGCGCATGGGCAAAAAGAGAATTATTGCCGAAACCGGGGCCGGCCAGCACGGCGTGGCTACGGCTACCGTAGCCGCTCTTTTAGGCCTGGAGTGCGAAATCTATATGGGAGCAGAGGACACGCGCCGCCAGGCCCTCAACGTCTTCCGCATGGAACTTTTGGGGAGCCGGGTAATCCCGGTAGCGGCCGGCAGCGCCACTTTGAAAGATGCGATTAATGAAGCCTTGCGGGACTGGGTGACCAATATTGAGACTACCCATTACCTTCTGGGTTCAGTTACCGGCCCCCACCCCTACCCGGTAATAGTTCGCGATTTTCAATCCGTCATCGGCAAAGAGGCGCGGGAGCAAATTTTGGCTGCTGAGGGAAGGTTACCGGACGCCATCGTTGCTTGTGTAGGCGGCGGAAGTAACGCCATGGGCATCTTCCATCCTTTCCTGGAAGACGAAGGGGTGGCCCTCTGGGGTGCGGAGGCCGCCGGCCTGGGGCTGGATACAGGGAAGCACGCGGCTTCTTTAACGGCCGGCTCTCCCGGCGTCCTGCATGGCGCTTACTGCTACATCCTGCAGGATGCCGACGGCCAGATTACGCCTGCCCACTCAGTTTCCGCCGGCCTAGATTACCCGGGCGTGGGGCCGGAACACTGCTACCTCAAGGAAACCGGTAGGGCCAGCTACGCGGCCATTACCGATGGCGAGGCGCTGGAGGCCTTTCAGCTTCTATCCCGCTGTGAGGGCATTCTCCCGGCCCTGGAAAGCGCCCACGCCGTAGCCCTGGCGGTCAAACTCGCCCCGCAAATGCCGGAAGGGGCTATCCTGCTGATCAATCTTTCCGGCCGCGGCGATAAAGACGTGCAGGAAGTGGCGGCTATTCTAAAGGAAAAAGGTGAGGCCGGTGGGCGTTGAAAGATTATTGCACGCCTTTGAAGAAGCCAATAAAAAAGGGCGAAAAACCTTAATTGTTTACGTATGCGCCGGTGACCCGGACTTAAAAGCTACGGCGGAACTCGTACCTTTTCTGGCAGAGGCCGGCGCCGACATCATCGAAATCGGGGTGCCGTTTTCCGATCCCATTGCCGACGGCCCTACCATCCAGGCGGCCTCCCAACGGGCCCTGGCCGCAGGCACCAGTATGGCTGCCGTTTTAAACCTGGTAGGCGAACTTCGTTCCCGCCTCCGGGATCTACCCCTGGTGCTTATGACTTATTACAATCCCGTGCTGCGTTTCGGGCTCCGCTCAATGGCCGCTACGTTGAAGGAAAAAGGCGGGGACGGCCTGATCGTACCCGACCTGCCGGCCGAGGAAGCAGGACCCTTAAGGTCGGCCTTAGACGAACATGGCCTGGCCCTAGTGCCGCTGGTAGCCCCTACCACCCCGGATTCGCGTCTAAAGGTAGTTGTGGACGGCGGCCGGGGCTTTGTGTACTGCGTTTCGCTCACCGGAGTCACCGGGGCGCGGGAAGAACTCCCGCCTTACCTGGAAGCTTACCTAAAGAGGGTACGGGCGGCGACCAACCTCCCCCTGGCCGTCGGCTTCGGTATAAGCAGGCCGGAGCAGGCTGCTCGCCTGGCGCCGTTGGCCGACGGCATAGTCGCCGGCAGCGCCGTCGTGGACGCCTTTCACCGCGGCGGCCTGGTCGCCGCCACCGGGCTGGTTCGCGCCTTAAGGGCGGCGCTGGATGGGTAAGTCCCCGGGGTAAACTTGGAAAGAGTACCCCCTTGTCAGGAGGAGGGGGTAGTGGTATATTTAGGGCAGTAGTACGGCAGGGTAGGGATTTTTAATTAAAGCCAAAAACCCAAAAACTTAATACCCTGTAGGACAGTAGCACGGCAGGAGGTTAGGAAAAAGACGCCACTCCTGAGCGGGTGGTTTTTTTGTTCTAACTCCTGCCAGAAAAGGAGGAGTTATCTTATGATCATCGTCATGCAGCCCCAGGCGGGCGAGCGCGAGATTGAGGCCGTGAAGGAGCGCCTGCAAAAGGAGGGGTTCAGCGTGCACCTTTCTCAAGGTGTCGCCCGCACCGTCATCGGCGCCATCGGCGACAAGAGGCGCCTCCCGGCATCGGCTTTGGAAGCCATGCCCGGGGTAGAGAGAGTCATACCCATCCTGCACCCCTACAAGCTGGCCGGAAGGGAGTTCCGCCCCGAGGGCACGGTAGTGGAAGTGCGGGGCTTGCAAGTAGGCAATGGCCAGGTTCAAATAGCTGCCGGCCCCTGCGCGGTAGAAAGCAGGGCACAGCTTTTAGAGACGGCCGAGGCGGTGGCTGCCGCCGGCGCCACCATGCTGCGCGGCGGGGCTTATAAACCGCGCACTTCACCCTATTCTTTTCAGGGCCTGGGGCCCGAGGGGCTGGAATTTTTGGCCGAAGCCCGGGAAAAGACCGGACTGGCCATCGTCACGGAGGTAATGGGCGAGCCGGAGGTGGCGCAGGTAGCCGGGGTCGCCGATGTATTGCAGGTAGGCTCCCGCAATATGCATAACTTTAACCTCCTGCGCGCCGTAGGCAAGACGGGCAAGCCGGTATTGCTCAAGCGCGGGCTTTCGGCTACCATTGAAGAGTGGCTGCTGGCGGCAGAATACATCCTGGCCGAAGGTAATTTCCAGGTCATTTTATGCGAGCGCGGTATCCGCACTTTTGAAAATTACACCCGCAATACTCTCGATTTGAGCGCCGTGCCGGCGGTTAAAGGGCTTTCCCACCTGCCAGTATTCGTCGATCCCAGTCACGGCACCGGTAAGCGCGAACTGGTGGCGCCCATGGCTAAAGCGGCCGTTGCCGCCGGCGCCGACGGCCTGATTATCGAAGTTCACCCCTGCCCCCAGGAAGCCCTCTGCGACGGGCCGCAATCGCTGACACCGGAGAAATTCTCCACCCTGGTAAGGGAGGTAGCAGAACTGGTACGTGCCCTGGGGCGCGAGTTGGCGAGGACTGGACAATGAATTTAGTTACTTATTTAGGGCCGGAAGGAACTTTTTCCCACCAGGCAGCCCTGTACTGGGCCTTAAATAATCCCGGGGCGGAACTAAGACCGGTTGCCGACCTGCTGGAAGCCGTCCAGGAAGTAATTGACGGCCGGGCGCAGGTCGCCGTCCTGCCGGCCGAGAATTCCATCGAGGGCACCGTAAATCTTACCCTGGATCTGCTTTTGGAAAGGCCGGACTTAAGCATTTGCGGCGAGATCGTGCTGGAAGTGCGCCACTGCCTAGCTACCCTGGCCTCTTCTGTCGAGGAAATTACCGCCGTTTACTCCCATTCTCAAGCGCTGGCCCAGTGCCGGCGCTTTATCAAAAAGAAGCTTCCCGCGGTAACGGTGAGTGCGGTCAGCAGCACGGCGGCCGCCATGCGCCAGGCGGCCGCCGACCGCCGCCTGGCGGCCATTGGGCCGGTTTTTGCTGCCCGCCTCTACAACCTGCCGGTTCTGTACCACGACATCCAGGACTACCCAGGAAACAAAACGCGCTTTCTTGTCGTGGGCAAAGATAAAAAAATGCCGCCCACCGGTAGCGATAAAACTTCCCTCGTCCTGGCCCTGCCGGAAAACCGGCCCGGCGGCCTCTACCGGGCGCTGGCCGTTTTTGCCGCGGCCGAGATCAACCTCACCAGGATCGAATCTCGGCCGACGAAAAAAGAACTGGGCGAATACCTTTTTTTTCTGGATTGCGAAGGCCACGCCGAGGTTGAGCCTTTGAGAAGCGTATTAAGAGAGCTCGAGCCGAAAACGGCTTTACTTAAAATCCTGGGCTCTTACCCAAAATACCGGGGTGAACAAGATGCTTGAAAAAGTAACCGTTATCGGCCTGGGAGTAATCGGCGGCTCTATGGGTATGGCCATTAAAGCCGAGGGCCTGGCCCGGGAGGTGGCCGGTCATGATTGTCAAGAACGGGCGCTGGCGGCAGCCGTACAGGCCGGGGCAATAGACAGGGCAGAGCCGGTGCTGGCAGAGGCGGTTAAAGGCGCCGATCTGGTAATCCTGGCCGTACCGGTAGGTGAAATGGCTCCCCTGGCCAAGGAAATAAAGCCGAGTCTAAAGGAGGGGGCCCTGGTAACCGATACCGGCAGCACCAAGGGCAGGCTGGTGCGCGAGCTGGAGGACATTTTTGCCGGCCGGGCTCATTATGTCGGCGGCCATCCCATGGCCGGCTCGGAACGACCCGGCCTGGCCGGAGCCGACAGGTACCTGCTGGAAAACGCCGTTTACGTCCTGACACCCACCCCGAAGACCGATGCCGGCGCCCTCGGCCTCCTGCAAAAACTCCTGGAGAAAATCGGTGCCAGGGTTTTAATTTTAGATCCCGACGAGCACGATCTCTTGGTGGCCGCCGTAAGCCACCTCCCTTTTCTTCTGGCCGTCGCTCTTCTCCGCAGCACCGGCAACCTGGCCGCTTCCCACCCCCACGCCTTTACCCTGGCTGCCGGCGGCTTCCGGGATATTACCAGAATAGCGGCCGGCAATGCGCGCATGTGGCGGGACATCTGCCTGACCAACTGCGATGCCATTTTAAAGGTCTTGGATTCTTTGCGCGCCGAGATAGCCGGCCTGGAAGAAATATTACGGCGGGGGGCGGGCGAAGAAATAGAAGAGGTATTCCGCCGGGCCGCCCAGGTACGCTCCCAGGTACCGGCACGGCAAAAGGGGATCCTGCCGCCCCTGCATGAAATTGTCCTTACGGTCCCGGATAAACCCGGGGTCATCGGCCACTTCGCCGGAATTCTTGGAGAAGCAGGAATTAACATCATGGATATCGAAATATTAAAGGTGCGCGAAGGCGAAGGCGGCAGCATCCGGCTGGGGTTTACTACGGCAGAAGCGGCGGCAAGGGCCTTAGAAATCCTGCGCCGGAGCGGCATTAAGGCTAGAGAGAGGTAAGCTTATGGACCTGCATATACGGCCCCCGGCGGCGTTGAAAGGTGAGGTGCGGCCGCCGGGCGACAAATCCATATCTCACCGCGCCGCCATAATCGCTTCCCTGGCCGAAGGCCATTCGGAAATCAGCGGCTTCCTGGAAGGGGAGGATTGCCTCAGCACGGTAAGCTGCCTGCGCTCCCTGGGGGTAGAGCTAGAAGGGCCCCGCAACGGGTTCTTGCGCGTTTACGGCCGGGGGCTCCGGGGGTTTAAAGAGCCGGACGACGTGCTCAACGCCGGCAACTCAGGCACTACCATGCGCCTGCTTTTAGGCCTGCTGGCGGGGCAGCCCTTTTACAGCGTACTCACCGGCGACGCTTCTTTAAGGCGCCGGCCCATGGGGCGGGTAGCGGAGCCTTTAAGGTCCATGGGAGCAAAAATTTATGGGCGGCGGGGGGGCGAGGTGGCGCCCCTTACGGTCCTGGGCGGGGAGCTTAAGCCCCTTTCATATACTACGCCGGTAGCCAGCGCCCAGCTTAAATCAGCCCTGTTGCTTGCCGGCCTTTACGCCGAAGGCGAAACCGTAATTTCCGAGCCGGCATTGTCCCGCGACCATACTGAGCGCCTTTTGGGTTTCTGCGGCGCCGAGCTTAAGCGTGACGGCCTCACGGTCTTCCTCAAAGGCAGGCCCCGCCTTAAACCTTTTCGCCTGGAGGTGCCGGGGGATATTTCAGCCGCCGCCTTTTTCCTGGTAGCCGGCTGCATCCACCCTCAGGCGGAAATTACGATAGAAAACGTCGGCCTTAACCCCACGCGCAGCGGCGTACTGGATGTGCTCCGGGGCATGGGAGCCGAGATACTTATTTCGCGGGAGGGCGAAAAAGAAGGCGAGCCTACCGGCAAAATATTGGTACGCACCAGCCGCCTGCGGGGATATAATATAAAGGGAGAAATTATCCCCCGCCTCATCGACGAGATACCGGTACTGGCGGTAGCGGCCGCCGTAGCCGAAGGCGAGACGGTAATACGCGATGCGGCGGAACTGCGGGTTAAAGAGAGCGACCGCATTGCGGCGCTGACCCGGGAATTGAGGCGCCTGGGCGCCCACATCGAGCCCCTGCCTGACGGCATGATTATCCGGGGAGGCGAGCTCCACGGTGCCGAGGTAGACAGCCACGGCGATCACCGCCTGGCCATGGCCCTGGCGGTGGCCGGGCTGGTGGCCAGAGGAGAGACGGTTGTCCGGGGAGCCGAGTGCATAGCTATCTCTTATCCTGATTTCTGCCGAGATTTAGCCAGTATAGGGGGTCTAGGTTGACGAAAATAGCCATCGACGGTCCTGCCGGCGCCGGTAAAAGTACGGTAGCCAGGCTACTGGCCCAGCGTTTAGGCTACCTTTATATAGATACCGGCGCCATGTACCGCGCCGTCACTTACCAGGCCTTGAAAAAGAGCCTGGATTTAAACGATCATGCCCGCCTGGCGTCCCTGGCCGCCGACATGGAAATTCAACTCAAACCGCGTCCGGGGCAGGGCCCGGCGGTTTTTTGTGATGGCGAAGACGTTACCGAGGAAATCCGCAGCCGGGAAGTTTCCCAAAACGTTTCCCTGGTGGCCTGCGTCCCGGAAGTGCGCCGGCTTATGGTGGAGCGCCAGCGGGCCCTGGCGGCGGCCGGCAACGTCGTGTTGGACGGGCGTGACATCGGTACCGTGGTGCTGCCGGACGCAGAACTGAAAATCTTCCTGACGGCCTCCCTGGAAGAACGCGCCCGCCGCCGCCAGAAGGAGTTGCAGGCTGCCGGGCAGGAGATAAGCCTGGCGGAAATGCAGGCCGAACTGGCACGCCGCGATCAAATAGACAGCAGCCGTGAAGTGGCCCCTTTGCGTCCTGCCCCAGGTGCCATGGTCATCGACACCACTTCTTTAACGCCGGAAGAAGTGGTAGAAAAAATTATTACTTACGCCCGGCGTAAAGGCAGAAGGCCGGCGGAGCAGGCTTCGCTGATCTACCGGGTAGCCAAGTTCATCTGCTACCTTTTTTTGCGCTTCGTCTGCCGCTGGCAGGTGATAGGGGCCGATAAAGTCCCGGCGACGGGCCCGGTAATAGTGGTGGCCAATCATACCTCTTATTTAGATCCCGTCGCCGTGGGAGTTGCCCTCCCGAGGCCGGTACGCTTCATGGCTAAGGAAGAACTTTTTCATATACCTGTTCTGGGCTGGCTTATTACCCGGCTCCATGCCTTCCCGGTGCGCCGCGGGCAATCTGACCGGGCCGCCCTTAAGGCTGCCCTGCAAGTTCTAAATCGGGGCGAAGTGCTGGGTATATTTCCTGAGGGCCGGCGCTACCGTAACGGCGGGGTGGGGCCTTTTCAGGGCGGGGCCGCCCTCCTGGCTTTGAAGTCCGGGGCCGTAATCCTCCCGGTGGCCCTGGACGGCACTGGGGATGTTTTCCGGCGCGCCCTGTCTTCCGGCTTCAGGGTGGTCGTCGGCGATCCCATTTATGTTCCCCAGGTTAAAAATTATACGCCGCAACAAATCGAAGATTTATCGAACCGGGTGCGGCAAGTTGTTGCCCAACTTTTATCTTCTTAGCAGGATTCTCGCGCTTTTTCGCGAAATGTAATAAATATTGTCCGTCATAAGTTCATAAAATATCTAGGAATCCGGCTTATGGCAGCTAAAGGAGATGTATTTTTGGAAGTAATCGTTGCCGAGTACGCGGGTTTCTGCCAGGGTGTAGCGCGGGCCGTAAAATTAGCCCAGCAGGCCCCCAAGCCCATCGCCTCCCTTGGCCCCCTGGTGCATAACCGCCAGGTGGTGGGCCAGCTGGCCGCCGAGGGCGTTCGCCCGGTGTCTTCGCTGGATGAAGTAGAGGAAAAACGCGTCCTGTTGCGCTCGCACGGCGTGGGCCCCGGGGTCCGGCAGGAGGCGGCGGAGAAAGGGCTGGAAGTCATCGACGCGACCTGTCCTTACGTGGCGCGCGCCCAGATGCTGGCTAAGGAACTAAGTGAAGCCGGGTATCAGGTGGTGATTGCCGGCGATCCCGAACATCCCGAAGTAAAAGGTTTGGTGGAATGGTCTGGAGGCCAGGCCATGGTGGTGCCGCATCCGGAGGCCGCAAAGGCCGTGCCTTTCCACCCTAAAATAGCTTTAATAGCCCAAACCACAGAAACCGAAGCCAAGCTGAATGCCGTTGCAGCAGCGCTTCGGCCGCAAACGGATAACCTGGTGGTCCACAATACCATCTGCCGGGCTACCCAGCGCCGGCAGGAGGCAGCCGTTGCCCTTGCCCGCAAAGTGGATGTCATGGTGGTAGTAGGAGGAAAAGAGAGTGCCAATACCCGGCGCCTGGTGGAACTCTGCCGGGCTACCGGCACGCCTACCTACCATGTGGAACAGGCTGGGGAATTGTGCCGCCAGTGGTTTGAAGGAGCCCGTCTGGTCGGAGTAACTGCCGGTGCTTCGACCCCAGCTTGGACTATTGAGGAGGTAGTCAAAATGTTAAACGATCAGGAAGTCGCCTTGAAGGAAGAAAACGTTCTTCCGCCAATCCCTGAAACTAAGGAGGGGTCAGAGGAAGGAAAAGAACCGGCCCCAAAGGCAGCCGCAGGAAGTAACGGTCCCGCGCACACCGAAGAACCGGCTGAAGTAAATGCGCCCGCTAGCGAACCCGCGGCCGAGAGCCGGGAAGAAGCCCAACCGGCCGCAACGGATGAAACGACCGGGGGCGAGGTAGAGCAGAGCCTGGCCGGATTTAAAGAACTCCGGCGGGGGAGCCTCATTACCGGTACCGTAGTGCAGATACGCGATACCGAAGTCCTGGTAGATGTGGGCGCTAAAGCGGAAGCCATCATTCCCTTAAATGAGCTTTCGCAGAAAGAAGTTGCCGATCCGCGCGAAGTAGTCGCCGTAGGCGATGAAATCAAGGTGGTTGTCGTCAGGCCGGAAAACGAAGAAGGCCACCCGGTAGTTTCTAAGAGGCGCGCCGACCGGCGCCTGGCCTGGGACCGTTTAGAGGAGGCCTTTGAGACCGGTGAAGTGCTTCAGGGGGAAGTTACGGAAGTAGTTAAAGGCGGCCTCCTGGTAGACGTGGGCGTGCGCGGTTTCGTCCCGGCATCGCTGGTAGAACGCGGGTACGTTGAAGATCTAAGCGTTTATTTGGGCAAACCTTTGCGCCTTAAAGTAATCGAAATCGATCGGGGAAAAAATAAGGTGGTGCTTTCCCAAAAGGCCGTCCTGGATGAAGAATATGAAAGGCAGCGCCAGGAAACCTGGGATAGCCTGGAGGTCGGCCAGGTGCGTAAAGGCGTTGTACGCCGCCTAACTAACTTCGGTGCCTTTGTGGACTTGGGAGCCGTGGACGGCCTGCTGCACGTTTCCGAAATTTCCTGGGGACGGGTGGAGCACCCACGGGATGTTTTAAAGGAAGGTCAGGAGATCGAAGTTAAAGTTTTGGGAATCGACCGGGAGGCGGGCAAAGTATCTCTGGGCCGCAAGGCGTTGTTGCCTAATCCCTGGCATACGGCACGTGAGCGCTACCCGGCCGGGACTATCGTCAACGGCAAGGTTTTGCGCCTGGCTCCCTTCGGCGTTTTTGTAGAAGTCGAACCGGGCATTGAGGGGCTGGTTCATATCTCCCAACTGGCCGACCGGCACGTGGAAAAGCCGGAAGAAGTGGTTTCTGTAGGGGATATCATTCCGGTCAAAGTCCTGAGCGTTGACCAGGAGGCCCAGCGGATGAGCCTGAGCCTTCGCCAGGCCTTGCGCGCTAAAGCCCGGTCCAATAGCTCCAGAGAAGCGGAGAGAAAGGCTGAAAATATTAATCCCCATAATGACGGCGGGGTGACCATAGGCGAGCTTTTCGGAGACCTCTTGGAAGAGGCAAAGGAGAAAGATAATGCCCACTGAAGACAGGCGGGCCCAGCGAAAGCTGGACCACCTGCGCTACTTCCGCCAGGATAATAGTAAGCGCAGCAGCGGCCTGGAGGATGTACACTTCATCCACCAGGCCCTGCCGGAAATAAATCTAGAGGAAATTTCTTTAAGCTGCAGGTGGCTGGGGAAGACCCTGGCTGCCCCTTTTATTATTAATGCTCTTACCGGCGGCCCGCCGGAAACGGTGGCCATTAACGCTTCCCTGGCCAGGGTGGCGCGGCGCACCGGCATCGCTATGGCCGTCGGTTCCCAGAAGGCCGCCCTGGACGATCCCGCCATGCGGCCGAGTTTTACCGTCGTGCGGGAAGAAAACCCTGGGGGTTTGATCCTGGCCAACATCGGTTGTGGCGCCCGGCCGGAAGAAGCTGCCGAGGCGGTGGAAATGATTAGCGCCGACGGGCTGCAACTGCACCTCAATACCCCCCAGGAGCTGTTTATGCAGGAAGGTGAACGCCTTTTTCGGGAGTGGCGGCATAATTTAGCCTCCGTCTGCCGGGCCCTGCGGGTGCCGGTGATAGCTAAGGAGGTGGGTTTCGGCCTGGCCCGGGAAACCGCCCTGGCGCTTTTCCTGTCCGGGGTGCGCCTTCTGGATGTAGGCGGCGCCGGTGGCACCAATTTTTTGGCCATCGAGGGCCGGCGCGCGGGCCAGAAAAACGGGGTGCTGGAGTGGGGTATTCCCACAGCCGTTAGCCTGGTTGAAGTCGTGAGTTTGAATCTACCGGTGCAGGTTATAGCTACAGGCGGTATTCGTTCTCCCCTGGATGCGGCCAAAGCGCTGGCCCTGGGCGCCGACCTGGTCGGGATTGCCGGCTATTTTTTAGAGGTTCTCGTAGATGCAGGCGAAGAAGCCCTGGTAGCCGAAATCGAAAGCTGGAAAGAAACCCTGCGTTACATCTGCCTTATGGTGGGGGCTAAGGCGCCGGAAGAACTTAGGCGCAAGCCCCTGATCATTACCGGCCGTACGCGGGAATGGCTGCTGGCCCGCGGCGTTGACGTCGAGCGTTTCGGCCGGAGGTAAAGCCTCGTATATTTCGCCCCTGTTCCGGGCAATATATGCCTGGAAAGGGGCGTTTTTTTATATGGCTGGTTACCCTCTTGGGGTTATTACCTTGGTTATTGTTTTCCTTCTAATCTATTTCGGGCTGGCTCACCGGGTACTGGACCGGCTCTACCTGAGCGACCGCGCCGGCCTCGCCCTGGTGGCGGCCATGATTGCCGGCAGCTTTATTAATATCCCCCTTCTGTCCGGCCCCATAACCACTTCCATTAACGTCGGCGGCGGACTAATCCCCATCGGCCTGGCCGTTTACGTGCTCTACCGGGCCGGTACCGCCAAGGAAGTGTGGCGGGCCCTGGCCGCTGCCGCCGTGACAGCTGCCGCTGTCTTTTTTTTAAACAGCGTGCTTATGCCGACCGAACCCTGGAACTTTGCCTTGAACATCCTCGACCCCCTCTACTATTACCCCCTGGTTGCCGGTATTGTTGCCTACCTTGTCGGGCGTTCCCGCCGCGCGGCCTTTATTGCCGCCATCTTGGGCATCCTGGCCCTTGACGTTATAGATTTCTTCCGCCTGCTGGCCGCTGGGGTTAGAGGTACGGTAGCCATAGGCGGGGGAGGTATCTTTGATATCACCATTCTGGCCGGTGTAGTAGCCGTGCTGTTGGCCGAGCTGGTCGGTGAAGCGCGGGAGCGCCTTCAGGGCGGCCCTGAGGCCGAGGGACGGCCCCGCTCCCTGCTGGCGAGTTTGAAAATCGGCCAGGCGCGCAAACTTTTGAATGAGGACGCGGATAAAAAGAGAGGTGGGCAGGATGAGTAAAGGTAAAAAGCTGGCCCTTGGCCTTTTAAGCGTAATGCTGGGCCTGACTATCATTTCTTTTTCCCGGGCCGGCATCCCGGCTTTTAACCCTCTGCAGAATATTGCCAGGATAGGGCTGTGGGAGCGGGAATACACCGGCGGCCGCTATACGGTTATCAAAGACGAGCACGGCCGGATAATTGACATGATGGCCCGCGTAGTATACAAGGGCGATGAGATTATTGCCGCCGACAATACCCGCTACCGCGTAGAGCGAGTTGAGGGCGATACGGCCTACGCTCGAGAAATCGGCCGGGAACGCATTGCCTGGGAAGATTATGAATCCGTTCCGGCTGCGGCTGGGGCTCAACGCGCCCAGGCCGGCCGGACTCCTGGCGGGGCGCGCAACCTGATCGCCATCTACCATACCCATAGCGATGAGTCTTATGTGCCCACGGACGGGACGGATAGTATACCCGGCCATGGCGGTATCTTTAAAGTAGGCTCGGTTATGGCCCAGAAGCTGCGCAGCCAGGGCGTAAACGTGGACCATGATTTGCGCTCCCATGATCCCCACGATTCTGACGCCTATCGGCGTTCACGCCGCACCGCCGTAAGTCTTCTCCAGAAAGGCCCGGGGGCCCTGATCGACGTACACCGTGACGGCGTGCCCGACCCGAGCTTTTACCAGGAAACAGTGGCCAATGAAGATGTAACGAAAATACGGCTGGTGGTCGGCCGGGAAAACCAAAATATGGGCGCCAACCTGGACTTTGCCAAACGCCTCAAGGCTTACGCTGATAAAAAATATCCCGGCCTGATGCGGGGAATCTTCCTGGGGGCCGGTAGTTATAACCAGGATTTAAGCCCCAGAGCTATACTAATCGAGGTCGGCACCCATACCAATAAGCGCGACGAGGCCCAGCGAGGCGCCGCCCTTTTTGCCGACATCATCCCCACAGTTCTGGGCATTACCGCCGTGCCGCCGCCTGGCGCAGTTCCTCCGAGCACTGCCGGCGATTGGAAAGGCGTCTTATGGGTCCTGGCCGCTTTCTTAATCGGCGGCGGCGCCTTTCTGATTTTGAGCGCCGGCAGCTGGGAAAAGGCCAAGGCCAGGTTGAAGCAAATTACTTCTATTGAATGGACGAACTTTCTCGGCCGCCGCCTGCGGAAACCGTCCAGAGAGGCGCCAGGGCAGGCCAATGTTTCAAAAGACGATAAGGTAGAGGAAAAGGAGTTGAACGACGAGAGGGCTCCCTTCCAGAAGGACTGAGTTAACTATGGGCAACTACGAAATAGCCCTTGTCTTAGGTATGGCGGCCGGCTTTTTTTGCCGGCTTTTACTTCTACGCAGCGATTACCGGCGCTATCCGGGTTACCCCCACGGCTACGTCACCCACCTCTCCCTGGCTGCCGTCGCCTCCCTTATCGGGGCGCTGGCGCCCCTGGCCCTAATCAAGCGGGAATATACCGCCGTTACCTTCCTGGCCCTGGCAGCCCAGCAGTTTCGCGAGATCCGCGACATGGAGCGCAAAACTCTCGGGCAACTGGAACAGAATGAGCTCGTCAAACGGGGCCAGGATTACATCGAGGGCATTGCCAGGGTCTTTGAAGCGCGCAACTACCTGGTAATGTTTACTTCTTCAGGATCGAGCCTGGCTACTTATTACCTGGGATGGAAAATAGGGCTGGCGGTAATGGTTCTTTTTATTCTGATAAGCAACCGTTTAAAGAGGGGGCGATTTGTGCGCGATATTGCCGAAGTGGTGCCGGTAGATTTTGGCTTTAAGGGTGCTCACCTGGAAATCGATGGCGTAGTCATAATGAACGTTGGGCTGGCCGAAGCGCGAGAAAAACTCAAGCGGGAGGCCCTGGCGGTGAAACTCAAGCCCATAGACGACGACGGGCGCGCCATCCTGCACGACGCCGGCCAGAGGCAGGCCATCCTGCACACGGTGGCTGCGGTGATCGGTTCCAAACGGGAAATAGGTGAGCCGGAGTGGACGCCCCTGGCCCGGAAGAATATAGATACCGGCGAAATTTTGCTCTTTATCTTGCCCAACGAAAAGGACCTGGAATGCCTGATCGAAGCGGTCAAGATGACCCCTGTTCTGGAAAGCGCGGTCAACCGCCCGTTAAAAAGCCGGATAGGCCGGGCGGCTGCCGACTGAGGAGGCGACTGCCATAGAGCTGCAGGGCATCGTTTTGGCGGTAATTGTAACTGAAGAGAGCAAGCACAAAGCCGGGGGCGGAGCCCCCATTTTTGTCGCCCGCGATGCGGCCGAACAGCAGGAGCTGGCCTTATATTTAACCCGCATCCTCAATGCCATGGCCCACGATTTAGAAAACGGCGTTATGGTGCTGGTGAGGCACTCGTGAAGGTTATTTACCACTGCTTTGGCGGCGCCCATTCCTCGGTAACGGCAGCCGCCATACACCTGGGCCTTTTGCCGCGCGACCGGCTGCCTACTACCGAGGAGCTTTTAAGCCTACCTTACTTCGATGCTTCACCGGAAGGCAGGCAGGGGCAATTTCAATACATGGGGCGGGACGAAAAAGGCAACGAAGTATACTGCGTCGGCAGGCGCGGTCTCGGTGAGTATTTTCAAGCCCTTGTAAAGGGCCTCGTGTCGGCCCTGAATATCAAAGAAGAAATTCTGCTCCTGGATACTAGTTCTTGCGTCAACTGGTTGATGGTTGCCGGCGGATATATCTCCCGCCGGCTGGGAGCGGTGCGCCTGGGGAGGCCGGTGGTTGTTCTGGGTACCTTGAAAGCTTATCCTTGCCTTCTTTCCCTGGTCGAATCCAACCGCTGCAAATGGGGGTAGGACGCCTTGGTGGTTATTTACGGCTGTTCCACCGGCGCTCATGCGTCCGTAGTAGCAGCTGGCCTTCACCTGGGATGGCTGGACCCGGAGCGATTTCCTGGCCGGCAGGAGCTGGAGAATCTGCCCCATTTCGACTCCGGGGAAAATCCCGGCCTCTTTTTTATGGGCGCAGATAAAGCCGGCCGCCGGGTTTATACCGCCGCCGTAGACGGCGAAGGCCGCCTGGTGTCCAAGTTAATTTTTTCATTCTTGGAAGTTTTAGGCCGCCTCCCCTCGGAAGTAACCTTTATCGATCTGGCAAGCCGGGAGCCCTTCATTTTGCGCTTCGGAAGTCTTCTGCGGCGCTCCGGATGGGGGCGAGGTATAGGACTTCGCTTGATCATTTGGGGGCTTAGAGCTTACTACCCCAGGTTGGTGAGTAGCCTGACTTGACGGAAAGGGTAAAATATTGGATAATGAGGGCGAAAAAGGCGAGGAGTTGATCTTTTTTGGCTAAAGATACCGGCCCCCTCGTCGCCAAAGTGCGGCCGGGAAGCATTGCCGCCGCCGTGGGCCTGGAGCCGGGAGATAAAATTTTAAGCATCAATGGAGAAGCTCTGCCCGATATTATTGCCTATAATTACGCCTGCGCCGCCGAAGAACTGGCGCTAGAAGTAATAAAGAAGAACGGGGAAAAGTGGCTGGTCGATATTGAAAAAGAATATCACCAGGACCTGGGGCTGGAATTTGAGGAAGCCGTGTTTGACGGCATCAGGCGTTGCGCCAACCGCTGCCTGTTTTGCTTTGTAGATCAAATGCCGAAGGGGTTAAGGAAAAGCCTTTACGTTAAAGACGACGACTACCGCTTTTCCTTTTTAAACGGGAATTTCATTACTTTGACCAATCTAAATCCGGTAGACCGGGAAAGGCTGAAGAAGTGGCGCTTAAGTCCTTTATATATTTCCGTGCACACCACCAATCCTGCGCTGCGGGTTAAAATGCTGCGTAACCGCCGGGCGGGGAGGATAATAGAATATTTACAGGAACTGGCCGCCGCCGGCTTGCATTTTCACGCCCAGGTCGTCCTCTGCCCCGGCCTAAACGACGGCCCGGAGCTGGACAGAACTATTCAAGATCTCGTTTCCCTCTGGCCTGCGGTAGAGTCTATAGCCGTCGTCCCGGTAGGGCTGACCGCTCACCGGCAAGGGCTTTATCCTTTGAAGGCCTTTACTTCTCCCGAAGCCGGGCAGGTCCTGGCCCGGGTGTGCGGTTACCAGCAGGAATACCGCCGGCGTTACGGGAAGGGGCTGGTTTATGCCGCCGACGAATTTTATTTCCTGGCCGGAAAAGAAGTTCCGCCGGCGAAATACTACGATGGCTTCCCGCAGAAAGAAAACGGCGTAGGCCTGACAAGGCTTTTCTTGGATTCCTGGCGGCGGGCCGGCCGAAAGATTTGCCCGGCCTCTGGCCGGAGGCGCGTAGCAGTGGTTACCGGTAAACTGGCGGCCCCTCTTTTAGCCGGCCTGGTTCAGGAGGCGGCAGCGCGGGCCGATGGCCTTGAGGTAAAGGTGGTAGGGGTAGAAAATATCACCTTTGGCCCCCAGGTCACAGTAGCCGGCCTCCTCGCCGGCCGCGACCTTATTGCCGGGCTAGAAGAAGTGTCCCGCTGGCTTAAAGAAGCCGGCGGCTACCTGGCCCTGCCGGACATCATGCTGCGATCCTCCGGGGAGCCCGTATTCCTCGACGACCTGGCGCCGGCAGACCTGGAACGCGAGCTGGGAGTCGAGGTACGGGTAGTGGAAACGAGCGGCCTCGGCCTCTGGCAGGCCCTGGGAGGCCGGAGCCTTGGTCGCCAGACGCAGAGTAAGGGGAGAGGCCTTTGTCCAAACCCGTGGTAGCTATTGTCGGTCGGCCTAACGTCGGCAAATCGACGCTTTTCAACCGCATCACAGGCGGCCGGGTGGCTATTGTAGAAAATACTCCGGGAGTGACCCGCGACCGCCTTTACCGCGAGGCCGAGTGGCGGGGAAGAAAATTCATGCTGGTCGATACTGGCGGCTTTGCCCTTGGCGAAGATACGCTTACGGCTTCGGTCCGGCGCCAGGCAGAGATAGCTTTGCAGGAAGCCGATGTGGTTTTATTTCTGGTCGATACCCGCACCGGCATTACGGCCGACGACTGGGCGGTGGCCGAGATGCTGCGCCGGTCTCAGGCGCCGGTCATTCTGGTTGCAAACAAAATAGAAGATTTTAGAGATGAATCCCTCCTTCACGAATTTTACCGCCTGGGGCTAGGTGAGCCTTTCCCTATTTCTGCCGCCCACGGCCTTAATGTCGGCGATCTTTTGGACCTGGTCGTCGAATTGCTGCCGCCCGCCGGCGAAGAGGAATCGGTCGAGGCGGTCAAAATTGCCGTCGTGGGCCGCCCCAATGTGGGCAAGTCTTCCCTGGTTAATAAAATTTTGGGTCAGGAGCGGGTTATTGTAAGCGAAGAGCCCGGGACCACGCGGGACGCCATTGACACTTACTTTAATCTCCGGGGGAAAGAATATATCTTAATCGATACTGCCGGTATGCGCCGTAAAAGCCGCGTGGATACGCCCATAGAAAAGTACAGCGTCCTGCGGGCCATGAATGCCGTGCGCCGGGCCGACGTGGCCCTGGTTCTGCTGGATGGGGTTGAAGGCGTTACCGAGCAGGACAAAAAAATTGCCGGCTTCTGTCATGACGAAGGCAAAGCCTCGATATTAATAGTCAACAAATGGGACCTGGTGCCTAAAGACAGCCGTACGGCCGACCGTTATCTGGAAGCCCTGCGTTACGAGCTAGCTTTTATTTCTTATGCGCCCGTACTGTTCATTTCCGCCCTCACCGGCCAGCGCGTGCCGCGCGTACTGGAAACCGTGGATGTGGTGGCTGCTGAGGCCAGAAAGCGGGTGGCTACCGGCCCTTTAAACGATCTCATCCAGGAAGCAGTTTTGCGCAACCCTCCGCCCTTCAAGGTCTATTATGTAACTCAGGTTCGTGCGGCGCCGCCTACTTTCCTTTTTTTTGTCGACAGACCGGATGAAGTGCATTTCTCTTTCCGGCGCTACTTTGAAAACCAGTTGCGCGAAGCCTACGGTTTCACCGGCAACCCGATCCGCATTATTTTCCGGCGAGGGAGGAAATAAAATGAAGTGGTTAATATTTATGCTTCTGTCCTACCTTCTAGGATCCCTTCCTACGGCCTATCTGGTAGGCAAATACATAGGCGGATTCGACATCCGCCGGCGAGGGAGCGGTAATGTAGGCGCCACCAATGCTTTTCGTACCATGGGACCGGCCCCGGGATTGGCGGTGTTGCTGGTAGATGTCTTTAAAGGGCTAATCCCGGTCCTGGTAGGCAAGGCCTTGGGCGGACCGGGAATGGCGGCCTGGGGAGGTCTTGCGGCCATGGCCGGCCACAACTGGTCGGTATTCCTTCAGTTCCAGGGAGGGCGAGGCGTGGCCACGGCTGCCGGCGCCGTGCTGGCTATGTCGCCGGCAGTCCTCTTTTGGGCTTTGCTGATCTGGCTGGCGGCAGTAGTTATAAGCCGTTACGTTTCCCTGGGCTCAATCGCGGCCGCGGCTGCAGCGCCGTTGCTCATGCTTCTTTTCCGGCAGGCCCCGGCTTATATTCTTTTTAGCCTGGCCAGCGCCGCCCTGGTAATTTACCGCCATCGCCCCAATATACGCCGCCTTCTGGCTGGTACGGAGCCTAAAATAGGGGAGAGGAGATAATCTTAAATTATGACCGCAAAAATTGCCGTCCTCGGGGCCGGCAGTTGGGGCACGGCCTTGGCGGTGCTTTTGGCCAAAAAGGGTTTTCAAGTAGTCCTCTGGTCGCGCCGGGAGGAACAGATAAGGGTTATGCGTTTGCAGCGGGAGAACCCCGAGTACCTCCCCGGTGTTATTTTGCCGCCCAACATCCTGCTCACAGGGGATCCCGCCGAGGCTACACACGACGCTTCCCTGGTCGTCTTAAGCGTACCATCCCATGCCGTGCGCGAGGTTGCCGGCAAAGTTAAAAAGCATTTAAAAAGCGAAGTAATTGTGGTAAATGCGGCCAAAGGGCTGGAGCTCGATACTAATCTGCGCTTATCTCAGGTTCTTGAATCCGAAGGCATAGAAAATTACTCCGTTCTCTCCGGCCCCAGCCATGCCGAGGAAGTCGGCCGCGGCCTGCCCACCACGGTAGTAGTATCTGCCCCCAGGCGGTCGGTAGCGGAATACGTGCAGAATATTTTTATGGGCCCCAGTTTTCGCGTCTATACCAACCCCGACCTGGTCGGCGTGGAATTAGGCGGGGCTTTAAAAAATGTCATCGCCCTGGCTACAGGCATGTCCGACGGCCTGGGATTCGGAGATAATGCTCGGGCGGCCCTCATGACCAGGGGTATGGCCGAAATCTCCCGTTTGGGGGTAGCCCTAGGAGCCAACCCCCTCACTTTTTCCGGGCTGGCAGGGATCGGCGACCTCATCGTCACCTGCACCAGCATGTACAGCCGCAACCGGCGGGCCGGCATCCAGCTGGGCCAGGGCAAGCCCCTTCATGAAGTCCTGGCCGGTATGGGAATGGTGGTTGAGGGAGTAAAAACGACCAAAGCCGCCCGGGAGCTGGGCCACCAGTACGGCATCCAGTTGCCCATCACTGAAGAAGTTTATCAGGTGCTTTATGCCGGCAAACCAGCGGCTGCCTGCGTGGCCGCTTTAATGGAGCGCCCGCGGACTAGAGAAATGGATGGTGAGTGGCGCCTTCCCAATTAAATATGCCCTTTAAAAACTCCTTCTCCAGGGTAATAATCCGTCCTTTAGCTCATATATATGTACTGTTAAAACATGCCATTAAGGAACGGGCTAAGAAAATTATAGCCTCGGGGAGGGAGAATAAGGGGTGGAAAAATACGATCTTTTCCGGGACATCGCCGAACGTACCGGCGGCGATATTTATATAGGCGTCATGGGGCCGGTGCGCACCGGTAAGTCAACCTTTATCGCCCGCTTCATGGAGCAACTCGTACTACCGCGCATCAAAAACCCGAACGAACGGGACCGGGCCAGGGACGAGTTGCCGCAGAGCGGGGCCGGCCGTATGATCATGACGACCGAGCCTAAATTCATACCCGACGAGGCCGTGGAAATCACGGTCCGGGAAGGGCTGCAGATGAGAGTTCGGCTGGTAGATTGCGTGGGCTATACCGTGGATGGGGCCCTGGGATATGAGGAGGCCGAGGGCCCGCGAATGGTGAGAACGCCCTGGTTTGAAAACGAAATTCCCTTCCAGGAAGCCGCGGAAATAGGCACCAGGAAAGTGGTTGCCGACCATGCCACCATCGGTATTGTGGTAACCACCGACGGCAGCATAACCGAAATCCCGCGCAGCAGCTATGAAGACGCCGAAGAGCGGGTAATCTGGGAGTTAAAAGAGCTGGGCAAACCTTTTGTGGTCATCCTCAATTCCGAGCATCCTTACCGGGAAGATACGGCTAAATTGGCCGCCGAACTGGAGGCCCGTTACGACGTTCCGGTCTTGCCGGTGGACTGTTTAAACCTTGGCGAAGAGGATATCCTGAATATCCTGGAAGAGGCCCTTTACGAATTCCCGGTAACCGAAGTAAACGTCAACCTGCCCCGCTGGGTAGACGAACTGGAAGGCAACCACTGGCTGCGCCAAAAATATGAAGATGCTGTGCGCGAGGCGGTAGGACAGGTCAAGCGCCTGCGGGACATAGACCGGGCGATCGAGCAGCTAGGTCAAAATGACTATGTTTCCCAGGTGGCCTTGCGCCGGATGGATCTGGGAACCGGTGCCGCCCATATTGATATGGGGGCGCGCGAAGGTCTTTTCCACGAAATCTTGAAGGAAGTAAGCGGGCTAGAGATTCGAGGCGATCACGATGTATTACGCTGGCTGAAAGAACTGAGCGCCATCAAAAAAGAATGGGATAAAGTGGCCTACGGCCTGCAGGAAGTGCGCAATACTGGCTACGGCATGGTGACTCCCACGGTAGACGAAATGGAGCTGGCCGAACCCGAGCTTATCAGGCAGGGCGGGCGGTTCGGCGTCAAGTTAAAGGCGAGCGCGCCCTCCTACCACTTTATCCGGGCCAATATAACTACCGAGGTAACGCCCCTCATCGGTACCGAAAAACAATGCGAGGACCTGGTCAAGTATATCATGGAGGAGTTTGAAGAAAATCCGCAGAAGATCTGGGAAACCAACATCTTCGGCAAACCATTAAGCGAGCTAGTCAGGGAGGGTATCCAGGGCAAACTCTATCGTATGCCGGAAAACGCGCAAGTAAAGCTGCAGGAAACGGTGGAGCGCATCGTCAACGAGGGGGGCGGCGGCCTGATCTGCATTATAATTTAAATAAAAACCGGTTGCAAAACCGGTTTTTTGCTGGTACCGTCCCCAATGTGCGGCGTCTGGTGGAGTAAAACTTTTTCTTGACACCGGGGGCTTAAGGCTATATATTAAGTTTAGTTACAACTTCACAGAGGATAAGAGCAACTCTTATCAAGAGCGGTGGAGGGACTGGCCCGATGAAACCCGGCAACCGGCTGCCCGTATATTCGGCAGCAAGGTGCCAATTCCTGCAGGGGAAACCCTGAGAGATAAGGGGGGCTAAAAAGAAACAAGCCTCTTCTTATCGGAGAGGTTTTTTTGTGCCCAAAAATAAATGAGAGGAGAAATTAACATGCCCGGCTACCGCTTTGCCACCCTGGCCGTGCACGCTGGCCAGCAGCCCGACCCGGTTACCGGCTCACGGGCCGTTCCCATTTACCAGACGACCTCCTATGTTTTTCGTAACGCTGACCATGCGGCTTCCCTTTTTTCCCTGGAGGAAGAAGGAAATATTTATACCCGCATGATGAATCCTACTACGGAAGTGATGGAAAAGCGCGTAGCCGCCCTGGAAGGCGGCGTGGGCGCCCTGGCCGTTGCTTCTGGGCAGGCCGCTATTACTCTGGCCGTGCTGAATATTACTAAGGCTGGCGAAGAAATCGTCTCCTCCTCCAGCCTTTACGGCGGGACTTTTACCTTGTTTAAGGATACCCTGTCCCAACTGGGCATCAAAGTTAAATTTGTCGATGCCTCTGACCCTGTCAATTTTAAGAAGGCCCTCTCGCCCCTGACCCGGGCCATTTACGTGGAAACCATCGGCAACCCCAGGCTGGACGTGCCCGACCTGGAAAGTATAGCGGCAGTAGCCCACGAGGCAGGCATACCCCTTATTGTGGACAATACCTTTGCCACTCCTTACCTCTGCCGGCCATTTGAACACGGCGCGGATATCGTGGTTCACTCGGCCACCAAGTTTATCGGCGGCCACGGCACCTCCATCGGCGGTATTATTGTGGACAGCGGCAAGTTTAACTGGCGAAACGGCAAATTTCCAGAGCTGGTCGAGCCCGATCCCAGTTATCATGGCGTTAGTTACGTAGAAAAATTTGGAGCTTCAGCCTACATCGTCAGGGCCAGAGTTCGGTTTTTACGTGACCTGGGTCCGGCCCTGAGTCCTTTTAACGCCTTCCTTTTCCTGCAGGGGTTGGAGACGCTGCACCTGCGCATGGAGCGCCATACGGCCAACGCCCTTCGCATCGCCAGGTGGCTGGAAGGGCATCCGGCCGTCGCCTGGGTGAGCTATCCCGGACTGCCTTCTCATCCCAGTTATAAAACAGCGCAGAAGTATTTACCCAAAGGCGCAGGCGCCATCCTGACCTTCGGCATTAAGGGTGGCAAAGAGGCCGGGCGCAAGTTTATCGATAGCCTCAAGCTCTTCTCCCTCCTGGCCAATGTAGGCGACGCTAAATCGCTGGTGATTCACCCCGCCAGCACCACGCATCAGCAGTTGACGCCCGCAGAGCAGCTGGCTTCCGGGGTGACGGAAGATCTCGTCCGGCTTTCCATCGGCCTGGAGGACCCCGAAGACCTGATCGAAGATCTGGATCGGGCTCTGAAGAAAGCCTGCAAGGAGAGTTGAGTTTTGCCTGATGTCGGCCTCGTACAGACGCAATATTTCACCTTCGCCCACCCGCCCGATACCTTTGAGCTGGAGTGCGGCGCCAGGCTGGGCCCCATAACCGTGGCCTATGAGACTTACGGCCGCCTTAATTCCAGCGGCGATAACGCCATTTTGGTCCTGCACGCTTTGACCGGCGACGCCCACGTAGCTGGGAAGCGCAGCCCGGAAGATCGCAAACCCGGCTGGTGGGATCCCATGGTAGGCCCTGGCCGCCCCTTGGATACCGAGCGTTATTTTGTCGTCTGTTCAAACGTTTTAGGGGGATGCTATGGCACTACCGGGCCGTCTTCTACAAACCCGACGACGGGGCGGCCCTACGGTTTGGACTTTCCTATAATTACCATCCGAGATATGGTACGCGTACAGCGAGTTTTGCTGGAGCACCTGGGCGTCAAAAGGCTGGTAACAGCCATCGGCGGATCCATGGGCGGCATGCAGGCGCTGGAGTGGGGCGTTAACTATCCCGATTTTCTGGCCTCGATCATACCGATAGCCACTTCCGGCCGGACTTCGGCGCAAGGCATTGCCTATAACGCCGTCCAGCGCGAAGCCATTTATATGGATCCGGGCTGGGAAGGGGGAAATTACTACGGCCGGCCCGGTCCCCAGAAGGGCCTCGCCCTGGCCCGCATGATAGGCACGATAACCTATAAAAGCGATGTTTCCTGGAGCTTCAAATTCGGCCGGGCCAGGAACGGCAGCCTGGAAGATCTTTACAAACTGGAGGGCCGCTTTGAAATCGAAAACTATCTCCATTACCAGGGGCGAAAGCTGGTAGAGCGTTTTGACGCCAATACCTATTTATACTTAACCAAGGCCATCGACCTGCATGATGTCGGGCGGGGACATCCTTCTTACGCCGAAGCTTTGGGCCGCATCAGTTGCCCCTGCCTGGCCATCGGTATTTCTACCGACATTCTCTACCCGCCCTATCAGGTCAAGGAAATCGCCGAGATTTTGCAAAAGCAAGGCAGGCCGGCGAAATACGCGGAATTAAACTCGCCCTACGGCCACGACGCCTTCCTTATCGAGTTCGACAAGCTGGGCGCCATAGTGAAGGAATTCCTGGCGGAAATTAGTTAGCCTATCTCCGGTTTTGCCTAATGGCGCGAGAGGCCGGGGAAAGGCCGCGGACGACTTGGTTCAGGACGCAAAGGGTGGCCAAAGCAGCTGGGTTATCCCCAGTTTTCGCTGGGGGAGGCCTGCTTTGGCTTGAAAGCGAGGTTCTTTCCCCGAGCGGTAGCCAAACTTAACGAGGCCGAAAGCGGAGGCGGACCCGAGGGCATGAGACCTTCGGCCGGCAACTGAGACAGGAGGTCGAATTTGCCGG
>JASUSV010000019.1 GCA_030445865.1 Clostridia bacterium | reverse complement strand
GCCCTAAAGGCTGCTGTTAAAGACACGGTTAAGGACAAGTATCTGGAGATTAACCTTAAGGCCTTGGAAAAGGGTTACGAGTACGGTAGGGCTTTAGTAGGGGGACAAGAAAATGCGGCTGTTTGAATTTGAAGGCAAACAGATTTTATCTCGTTATGGCCTGCGCACTCCCAGGGGGAAAGTAGCCGCTACTCCTGAAGAGGCGGCCGCAGCCGCCCGGGAATTAGGCGGCCCGGTAGTGGTCAAAAGCCAGGTTTTAGTAGGCGGCCGGGGCAAAGCCGGCGGGGTAAAGTTTGCCAGTACCCCCGAAGAAGCCAAAGAAATAGCGGCAACCCTTTTAGGTACCGCCTTAAAAGGAGAAACCATTAAACAGCTCTTAATTGAAGAACAGTTAAAAATCAAAGAAGAATACTACCTGGGGCTCACTATCGACCCCATCGCCGGCCAGCCGGTGCTGATGCTTTCGCCAGAGGGCGGCGTGGATATCGAAGAAGTGAACGCCCGCTCCCCGGAAAAGATAGGGCGCCTGCTCATCGACGTGCGGGAAGGACTGCCGCCTTATGCTGGCCGCCAGCTTGCCCGGCGCATGGGCATGGCAGGCAAGATCCTGGTAGATATAGGGATGGCGGCTGCCGGCCTCTACCAGGCTTTCCGCCATCTCGACGCTATTATCGCCGAGATCAATCCCCTGGTAGTGACGGAAGACGGCTCTCTGATCGCAGCCGACTCCAAATTTGACCTCGACGACGATGCCATGTACCGCCACCGGGAATACAGTCTGGACGGCCGCATCGAGGGCGAGACGGAGTTGGAGAAGAGGGCCCGGCGGTTGGGCATTAAATATGTGGAGCTGGACGGCAACATCGGTATTGCCGGCAACGGCGCCGGCCTTATGATGACCACCGTAGACCTGGTGGAGAGATTTGGCGGCAGAGCGGCTAATTTCGTGGAGGCCGGCGGTGCCGGTGCCCAGGCCGGTTCGGGCGAGGGTGCTATAAACTGGTGGGATACGGTAATTCAATTGGTACTGTCCAATCCCAAGGTCGAGGTGCTTTTCTTTAACCTTCTCGGAGGCAACCACCGCGGCGACGAAGTAGCCCAGGGCATAATCCGTGGCCTAAAAAACAGCCGGCCGGTACCGGCGGTAATCCGTCTTTCCGGTACCAGGCAGGAAGAAGGGCGGGCCATCTTAAGAGAGGCAGGGTATAGTTCTTACGACTCTCTGGAAGAAGCGGCTCAGGCAGCAGTGAAACTGGCGCAGGAGGTAGGAAGCTGAAAATGGCCATTATGCTTGACGGTACCACCAGAGTAATTATTCAGGGTATTACCGGTAAGGCCGGGAGCTATCACGCTTTAGAAATGCGTCGCCAGGGGACGAACGTGGTGGCGGGTGTCAGCCCCGGCAGGGGCGGTGAAAAAATAGACGGCATCCCCGTCTTTGACACCGTCCAGGAGGCAGTAGATGCCTTCCGGCCCGACTTATCCCTTGTTCTCGTCCCGGCCCGCTTTGCCAAAGACGCCGCCCTGGAGGCCATGGCTGCCGGCGTCAAAACAGTAGTGGTAGTAGCCGAAGGAGTGCCGGTACACGATAGCTTGGAGCTGACGGCAAAGGCCAGGCAATATGGTTGTCGCGTCGTAGGCCCCAACACTCCGGGCATCTTCAGCCCCGGCAAGGCCAAGGCCGGTATCATGCCCACTAACGCCTTTAAACCCGGCCACGTAGGGATAGTTTCCCGCAGCGGCACCCTCTCCTACGAGACGGCCAGCGAGCTCACGCGGGCAGGATTAGGCCAGAGCACCTTTGTCGGCCTGGGAGGGGATATGGTGCGGGGTACCTCCTTTGTCGATGTCCTCTCCCTCTTTAAAGACGACCCCGAAACCCACGGCATCGTCCTGATCGGCGAGATTGGCGGCTATCAGGAAGAACTGGCGGCCAAATACATCAAGGAAAACGTAAACAAGCCGGTAGTAGCCTTCATCGCGGGGCGCAAAGCCAAGCCAGGCCGCCGCATGGGACATGCCGGTGCCCTGGTCATGGGCGGGGTTGGGACTTACGAGAGCAAAGTTGAAACCTTAAAAGAGGCAGGGGTGCAGGTGGCGGATTCCCCGGCCGATATTGCCCGGATAATGGCCAGGATCCTTTAAAAAAGGGGTCAAATTATTGGGCCTTAAAATTCTTCGAGACAAAGATTTTATTAGTGGGCTATTTCTAATTATTTTTGCCACGTGGATTTATTTAGAGACTATTAAAATACCGGCCGCCGAAAAACTGATCTTAATGCGCGCTACATTCTTCCCCTACGTCATAAGTATAGGCCTTTTTATCGCCGGCTTTATTCTGGTAGGCTTGCCGGTCTATAGAAATAAAATAGATCCCATTGTTTTAGGATCTAAGCCCGGAGATATTCTGATACTGCTCATATTCTTAGCCCTGATCTTCCTTTATTTCTACGGAATTAAAATACTGGGTTATCTGATAGGTACCTTTAGCTACCTTTTAATTTCCATGTTCCTGTTAAAAGTCCAAAACAAACTATATGCCCTTCTACTCTCGGCTGGCGTAACCCTGGTAATTTACCTGATTTTCCGGGGGTTCCTAAAAGTACCCCTACCTGCAGGAATCCTAAACCTATAAGCAGGAGGAATAAAAATGCTGGAGGCCCTATCCTCAGCGGCAAGTCAGGTATTCAGTCCCTTGGGCCTTATGCTCATGTTTCTAGGTTCGGCTATAGGTACGGCAGTAGGCGCCCTGCCGGGGTTGACGGCTACCATGGCCGTAGCCGTGCTGGTGCCTGTTACCTTTGGTATGTCTACCGAGCTGGCTATGATGCTCCTTTTGGGTATCTACTGTGGCGCCATGAATGGAGGTACCGTTTCGGCAGTCCTGGTCAACGTCCCGGGTACTCCCGCTGCCATAATGACCGGCCTTGACGGCTATGCCATGGCCCAGCGGGGCGAGGGGGGCAAGGCCATCGGCATTGCTACGGTGGGTTCTTTCTTCGGGGGTATTTTTAGTAACCTCATTCTAATCATTGCTGCCCCTTTTCTGGCCATGATAGCCTTGAAATTCGCTGCTCCCGAGTACTTTGCCTTGGCCGTTTTCGGCCTGGCAGGTATCGCGGCCTCAACTACCAAATCGCCTATCAAAGGCATGGCCTCCGTCTTTTTCGGTCTATTTATATCTATTATAGGCCTGGACCCCATGACTGGAGTAGATCGCTTTAGCTTTGGAAACCCCGAAATGCAAAGCGGCTTAAGCTTCGTACCCGTAATGATAGGCCTCTATGGCCTGGGCGAAGTGCTCATGCAAATCCACGAATCTAAATACGGCCGTATGGTCACCCAAAAAATAAAAGGCGTCATACCAACCTGGAAGGAAATCAAATCCCTCAAAAATATTTTCCTTCGTTCCTCCATCATCGGCACGGCAATAGGAGCACTACCAGGCGAAGGCGCCACCGTCGCCGCTTTCTTGGCCTATACTGATGCTCGCCAGAGCTCCAAGCACCCCGAAAAATTCGGTACCGGCGCCATCGAGGGTGTGGCCTCCTGCGAGACGGCTAATAACGCCGTTACCGGAGGAAGCCTTATACCTACATTAACGTTAGGAATACCTGGTAGCGGAACCATGGCAGTGCTCATGGGCGCCTTTATGATGCACAACATTATACCCGGCCCCATGCTCTTTAAACAGCATCCAGAAATAGTCTACGCTATCTTCATGTCCCTGGCAGTCAATAACTTCTTCATGCTCGTTATCGGTCTCGCTGGAGCTCGCATCTTTTCTCGTCTGGTCTCCATACCCATGAGCATGCTCATGCCAGTCATCGTAGTCCTATGTATTATAGGTTCATATGCTACCAGCAACTCTTACTTCAGCGTGATAATCATGATCATCATGGGCATCGTAGGCTACTTTATGCGCATCTTTAACTTCCCCGTAGCCCCCATGGTTTTAGGGGTCGTCCTGGGACCGCTGGCCGAAGTTAGCTTGAGAAGAAGCCTTCTAATGAGCCATGGTTCCCTAGCAATATTTTTTACCAGGCCCGGTTCCCTTATAGTCCTGATTTTTACCGTTATCTACCTCTTCTGGCCTTATATCAAAAAATATATTTTACGCCGGCCGGTAGAGGTAAATATAGAGATGTAAAAGTTTTTTGGGGGTGGAAATGAAAGTAACTCAAAAAGTATCTACATTACAAAATTCCAAAAAACATCAAAGAACATTAAAGGAGGTTAGCCATCGGTGAGAAACCAGAGAAAGGCGTTTTTGGTAGTCTTGGCTTTGGTAATGGCCCTACTTCTTGGCTTTACCCTCGCGGGTTGCGGCGGTGGCAAGCAAGAGACCCCTGCCAAAGATCAGAAACAGAGCGAAGTGCCCGAGGAACAAAAAGAGAAATTCCCTACTAAACCCGTTACTTTAATCATTCCTTATAAGGCCGGCGGCGGTTCTGATGTCGCGGCTAGGTTGCTCGCTCAAGTTTCCGAAAAACATCTAGGCCAGTCCATTGTCCCGGTAAACGTAGAGGGCGGAGCCAGCGCCACCGGCCTGACCCAGTTGGCTACTTCCAAGAACGACGGCTACACAATAGCTACCTGCACCTCGACTATTTCGGCCTTAAAACCCCAGGGCCGTATGCCTTACAGCTCCCAGGATTACGAGCCGGTTATTGGCTATCAAGCCAATACCTATGCTATTGGCGTAAACAAAAATAGCCCCTTTAAGACAATTGAAGAATTTATTGACTATGCCAAAAAGAACCCTGGTAAATTAAGCGTTGGTGTAAGTAGCGTCGGCAGCAATATCTACCTTTCGGCAGTTGCTTTTCAAATGGAGACCGACACTAAATTAAACCTTGTTCCCGATCCCGGTGGCGCTGCTAAAGGTATACTGGAAGTTGCCGGCGGTAATCTGGATGCAGCTATAGGCGGTCCAAATGAATTCTTCTCTCAGATCCAAGCGGGTAATGTACGCCTACTGGCAGTTATGACTGATAAGCGGCTTAAGGCCTTCCCGGACGTACCGACTTTTAAAGAAAAGGGCATAAATCTGGAGTTCAGAACTTGCCGTTTCATCCTGGCGCCCAAGGGTACTCCTGAAGACCGCATCAAGATCCTCCATGATGCTTTCAAGAAAGGAATGGAGGATCCCAAGTTCCAGGAATATATTAAGTCCTCGGGGTCGGAGGAGTTCTACCATGACTACAAGAGCGCGAAAGAGTACCTTAAGTGGCAGGATGATTATTACTATAAACTTTTGGAGAGGGCAAATCTGTTGAAGAAGAAATAAGGTTACGGGGGTCTCACCAAGCGATTGGGCGAATGCGATTTATTTCGCCCAATCGCTTATTTTATAGGAGTGATTTATATTTCGTAAAGCAAGGCCTAATTAGCTTTGGCTTTTCTTTTCTAAATTCCAGGAATAGTTTTTGGAGGAGATGAAATTTCTTGATAAGGACGCAATTTTTTAACATACTGATGCGCGAATTTTTAGGGCCCTCGTCTTGGCATAATTCTTGCAATAAAAATTTAACGTTTAAAAAGGTCTGTAGGAGGTAATAAAGTGCTTGTTACCGGCGGGGAATTGCTTAAAATTTGTTTAGAAAGAGAAGGCGTAGAATATATTTTTGGTATGTGTGGACATAGCAACATTGGGGCTATGGACCCTTTATATAACTCATCTATTAGATTTATCTCCGTTCGCCACGAGCAAATTGCCGCCCATGCTGCCGATGGCTACTTCAGGGTTAGCCATAAACCTGGCGTTCTTTTATTGCATAACGGACCGGGCATGACGAATGCTCTTACAGGAGTTGGAGATGCGGCGGCCGATTGTTCTGCTATGGTAATTATT
Source organism: Clostridia bacterium (assembly GCA_030445865.1). GTDB lineage: Bacteria > Bacillota > DSM-521 > Neomoorellales > Neomoorellaceae > JASUSV01. Next base: position 21,699 of record JASUSV010000019.1, on the reverse strand, counting down.
GCGGGTGATGTGCCCAGCCACCATTTTGGCAGGGATTGTTTTCAAGAGATTGGCATGCATGGAGATGCATCTCAATATGAAATTTATAAGCCTCTGGCAAAACGCGCATGGCGGGTTAACGATTTGAGGTTATTGCCAGATGTAATTTCTAGAGCATTTAATGTTGCCACCAGCGATTGCCCGGGCCCGGTTTTTATTAGCGTACCTTTAGATATGTGGTCAAAGAAAATCGAAGTAGATTTAGAAAGGCTAAATTCTGGCGAAAGGCGGCCAACTGGGAAGAGGGTTAGGGGGGATTGGTCCGAGATTCAAAAAGCAGGAGAGTTACTTCTTCAGGCTCATGATCCGGTAATCTATGTGGGCGGGGGTGGTATCCTTTCCGGCGCAAGCAAAGAAGTCCTTGCTCTGGCCGAATATTTGGGTATCCCAGTGGCGACCAGTATAGCGGGCAAAGGTATTATACGCGAAGATCATATTTTAGCGTTAGGAACTACTGGCAGGGCGGGTACAAGGCTGGCAAATGATTTTTGTAAGAAGGCAGACGTCATATTAGCCTTGGGTACAAGATTTTCTGAGCAAGACTCCAGTTCCTGGGTGCCAGGTTTTACTTTTAATATTCCTCCCACCAAACTTATCCAGGTTGATATAGTTTCGAGGGAGATTGGAAAAATTTATCCCGTGGAAATCGGAATTGTTGGCGATGTAAAATCTGTTTTAGAAGATTTGCTGGTTTATATAAAATCGAAAGTAAGGAAAATTGAATGGGAAAGTTCGGAAAAAGTTAAAGTCTTAAATCATTTAAAAGAGCAATGGAATAAAGAAATTACTATTAATCAAAATTCCAATGCCATACCTATTAAGCCAGAAAGAATATTGAAAGAAGTAAGAGAAGCCCTGCCGGAAGACGGGATTATCATAGGTGATGTTGGCTGGAGTAAAAATGGGGTATCGCAACAATATACGGCGTATTCGCCTCAAACGATACTTATGGCTTCAGGCTATGGGACAATGGGCTTTGCTGCTGCAGCCATATTAGGGGCTAAATTAGGTGCGCCGGAAAAAGTAGTTGTGTCCCTGACAGGTGACGGCGGTTTTTCCTCTGTACTACCTGCGTTGATTACCGCGGTGGAAAACAATATCCCGGCCGTATGGATTATTTTTAATAACGGTTGTTACAGTGCTATCCGTATGTTGCAGCAGCGACATTATCAAGGCCGCTTGCTGGGAACGGAGTTCGTTAACGCGGTAACTAAGGAAAAATACGACATCGATTGGGCAAAATTAGCGCAAGTTTGTGGGGCCAGGGGTAGGCGGGTGGATAGGCCAGAAGATCTAAGTGATGCAGTTAAAGAGGCCATAAAATCGAAAACCCCATATGTGCTTGATGTGATTGTTGATCCCGAGGCAACGGTTCCTGCTACGGGGTTTTGGGATGTTCACGACATTTATGAGGGTAAAATTTAAAAATAAGCTTTGGGAGGTTGAGAAATTTCAGGATAAGCCGCCTAAACCTAAAAAATTACCCTGAAATCATAAATTTAAAAGCTAAAAAGGAGGATTTCAATGGCAAACTTTGAAAAGGATTTTAAAGAATGCTACCTCCAATATTGCGACCGTCGCCAATTTCTTAAGGGAGCAGGTTTAATTGGGTTAAGCATCTTTTTGGCCCCTGCCCTTACTGCATGCGGAGGTGGCTCTAAACAAACTTCTCCCGGGCCTTCTACGGGCGGCGAAACGGGAGGAGGGCAAGCTTCTAAAAAGGTGTTAAAAATTCGGCATGCCGTAAGTTTTAGTAAAGAACAGGAAGAAACCACCCAAAACTTAGGTACATGGAAATTTAAGGAATTAGTCGAGAAGTACTCTAATGGCGAAATAATTATTGACGTTTATCCTTCTGAACAACTTGGTAGTCAACGTGAGGTTGCAGAAAAAGTCCAGGCCGGAGCCCTAGAGATTTGTCATATTAGCACACAGAATCTTTGCCAATTAGTACCTGTTTATAATTTATTGGATTTTCCTTTCATGTTCCCTACGAGAGAAAAATTTGCTGAAGTAATGCAAAGTGATTTTGTGAAAGAGGTTGTTCATAGAGAAGTTGAAAAGAAAGGCGTTAAAGTACTCTGGTACTGTCCTACGGCTTTTAGGGCATTTGGCCATAATCTAAACAAACCTGTTAGGGTGCCGGAAGATATAACAGGGATAAAAGTTCGGGTTACGGGTTCGGCTGTGGAACAGGAGGCCTTCAGGCTCGCAGGGGCTAAACCGACGCCGGTTAACTGGAGCGAAACGTATACTGCGATGCAGCAGAAAGTGGTGGATGCCGTGCATGTGGGGTTGGCTCCTTTGTATAATAATAAAATCCACGAGACTTTTAAACGCGTAACTAATTTAAATATGATGCTCAACAGTGAATTGCATATTTGTAATAAGAAATGGTTTGACAGTCTGTCGGCCGAACAAAAGAAGGTTATTGAAAAGGCCGCAGAAGAGGTAGGCAAGTGGATTGTAGCGGATCAAGGCGAGAAAAATAAGAAGATGGAAGATATTTATCGAAAAGCTGGTATCGAAATCTACGACCTTACACCGGAAGAAAGGAAGGTTTGGATAAATAAGATCGGTCATCAATTGCCTGCATGGGATAAAATGAAGGAGCAGTGGGGGAAAGACATTTATACCAAATTGGCAGAACTGGCTAGTAAATAAAATTTAAATTAAAAGAACATTTAGGGGGAGAGAGGGGGTTTTCCTCTTCTCCTCCAAATTAATAGTTTTCTTTATTGGATCAGGGGGTAGAACTTTTGAGGAGAATTTTAAAAGTTTTAGATGATAAGTTTGAGCCTTTTCTAATTAATATTCTTTTCATATCATTTACCTTCATAATTTTAATGGAGGTTTTTAGAAGATATGCATTAAATAGTCCGAGCGATTGGTCGGAAGAATTAGCCAGATATATTTTTGTGTACATGATATATTTAGCAGCTGCTTGGGCGGTTAAAACGGGAAGCCATTTAAGAATAGATATTTTGCTATTAAAGATGTCCACCGGAAGGCGGATCTACTTTGAAACCTTCGCCGACGTTTGCTTTGTTATTTGTTCCTTAGCGATAATTACTTATTCTTTACCTATCATGAAAATCCAGCTTGAGATGGGAACATTGGCCCAAAGCAGAACTCTTATGGACTTAAAGTTTAATATGGCTTATGCTTATGCCTCTGTACCATTAGGCTGGAGTCTCGTCATAATCCGTTTGATCCAGCGAGAAGTCAAGATTTGGAAAACTTATTTGCAGACAGGAAAACTTGAACAAATAATACGCGTAGGCGAATAGGGGGGCAACTATGGATATTGGCGGTTTACTGGCTATTATAATAACCGTTATTCTGCTTACTACGGGAGTTCCTATTTTAGCTACATTTGCCCTCGGCTCCCTTGCTTTTATTCTCCTGGAAAAATTACCGGCATTACCCATAGGGCAGATACCTTTCTCGGGGGCCGATAAATTTCCTTTCCTAGCCATTCCCCTTTTTGTTTTGACCGGCGAATTGATTTCTAAAAGCGGTATAGCCAAACAACTTGTAGATTTATCATACGCCATTATCGGCTGGTTGCGGGGCGGCTTGGGAATGGCTACATTAGGCGCCTGCGGTTTTTTCGCTGCTATAAGCGGGTCGAACTCGGCTACAGCGGCCGCCATGGGGTCTATAATGATGCAACCATTGGAGAAAGTTGGTTATCAGAAAAGTCACGCGGGCGCTCTAATAGCTTCGGGGGCATGTATGGGAATTATTATCCCTCCTAGCATCTGTTTCATTGTGTACGGAGCCATTGCCTCTGTCTCTGTAGGGGCTTTATTTATAGGGGGGATTATTCCCGGTATATTAATGATAATTTGTATGTGTATAGCTAATTATTTTCTTTGTAAAAAGCTCAAAGCCGATCCACCATTAATCAAGTTTTCATTTAAAAACCTTTTGAAGGCAACCTGGGAGGCAAAATATGGCCTAATAGCTCCTTTAATTATTTTGGGTTCTATATACACAGGCGTGGCAACACCCACAGAATCTGCTGCCGTAGCCGTCTTATATTGTTTTATCGTGGGCATGCTGTTTGGAAAGTTAAAATTACAAGATATTCCCAAATTGCTCCTTAATAGCGCCATTGTTTGCGGTATTGTTGTGCCCATTATTGCTATTGCCACTCTGTTTGGACAGATGCTGAGCTTATTGCGGATTCCGGATTGGTTTGTCGGTACTGTATTGAGCATTTCTTCCGATAAGTTCGTTTTACTCTTATTAATGGCCATTATCTTACTAATAGCTGGTTGCGTAATGGAGACTACGCCCAATATGCTTATTTTGACCCCCCTTTTGACTCCTATTGTTGCAAAATTAGGTATAGATCCTGTTCATTGGGGCGTATGTTTTATGACTACTTTAACGGTGGGATTCGTGACCCCTCCAGTAGGCTTAAATCTTTATGTAATTTCCAGTATGACGGGCGTTTCTATAATTGATCTTTCGAGGCGGGCAGTTCCGTACATCGTAGCGATGGGGGTTGCTTTGATATTTATTTATGCTTTTCCCCAGCTCACATTATTTCTTGTTCAGTTTATGAGATAGGCCACTTTAGGAAGGGGGAGGTTTAGCTAGAATTTTATTTATCCCTTAGGCTAGCACCTAGCGAAAGTTCGCCCAAATAACAGAAGTCCGGAAAAAGGAGGAATTATAAAGCTTATGGCCAAATATAAAGGTGCTGAAATCATTGTAGAATTTCTGATTAAAGAGGGCGTGCCCTATGCATTGGGCCTCTGCGGGCATGGGATTATAGGATTTATGGATGCCCTTTATACGTATCGAGATAAAATAAAGACTATTACCCCTCGCCATGAGGCAGTAGCCGGATTTATGGCCGATGCCTATTTCCGTATTAAGCATAAACCGCTGGTGACTTTCACATCCTGCGGGCCGGGTTCGGCCCAGATAGTGACAGCCGTTGCCTGCGCCATGATGGATTCTTCTGCCTTTCTGGCTATTACGGGCAATGTTCCCACCAGCCAGTTTAACCGGGGGCCTTTTCAGGAAACTTACCGTCACTACCAGGCAGAGTTTCCTGCCGTTTTGCGTCCCTACGTCAAGCGCTCCTTCCAGCCAACCCGCGTTGATATGCTACCTCTGGCAGTTCGACAGGCTTTCGATGTTATGATGACGGGTCGCTGGGGGCCTGTAAATCTTGACGTGCCGCTGAACGTTTTCGTCGAAGAAGGGGAACTGGGCGACCAAATTAATTGGCGGCGCGGGGCTAGTAACCGGAGCCAGGGGCACCCTGATATCGTTAACCAGGCACTAGACCTCTTGTTGAAAGCCAAGCGACCCTTGATACTCGCGGGGCACGGTGTAGTGCTCAGCGAGGCGAGTGGTGAATTAAGGGAACTTGCCCATATGTTAAATGTCCCGGTTATCAATACGCCCCTGGCAAAAGGAGCGATAGATATGCGTGATCCTCTGGCCATGGGCGACACCGGCCGGAATGGCACTTACGCTGCTAACGAGCTAGCCCGTACCTGCGATGTCTTGTTAGTGTTGGGGAGCCGCCTTGACGACCGGGTATCGAGTGGCTGGATTAAAGGTTATACCTTTAACATTCCGCCTACCAAGCTCATCCAGGTTGACATCGATCCGCAGGAGATGGGGCGCAACTACCCGGTAGAAATCGGCATCCTGGGCGATGTAAAGGCCGTTTTGCAACAGATGATAACCATGATCAAGCAGCGAGGGGTGGCGCCTCGTCCGGACGATGATCCCTGGTTGGTAAGCGGGCGTAAGTATAAGGAAGAATGGGAGGCGTTCAACGAACCGGCAACGCGGTCGGAAATAGCCCCTTGCCACCCGGCGCGCATCGTTAGCGACTTGCAGGCTACGTTGCCAGAAGATGCCATATTGCTTACCGATGTGGGTTCGCACACCAACTGGGTGAACATGTTCTTTAAAGGCTACCGCCCCCAGCAAGTGTTGCAGTCATATGGATGGGCTGCTATGACTTTCTCTGTAGCAGGTGTGCTTGGAGCGAAGCTCGCAGCACCTGATCGGCCATGTGTGGCAGTTTGCGGCGACGGCGGCTTTTCTATGGCGCCCCATGTTGTCAGTACAGCGGTAGAGTATAACCTGCCCGTAGTCTGGATCGTCTGGAACAATTACGGGTGGTGCTCTATCCGCGATATGCAGATCGCTAACTTTAAAAAAGAGATCGGCACAAGCTTTAAAAAACACGAAGAGGGAGAATTATTTAACCCCGATTTCGCCGCATTGGCGCGGGCCATGGGCGGCGGCGGAATTAGGGTAGAGCGTCCTGCCGATTTCCGGCCCGCTTTGGTGGAAGCCTTAGAATCTGGTAAGCCGTATGTACTGGACGTGGTCATAGATCGCGAGGTCAAGCCTCCGTCCACTGGCACTTGGGATCTGCCACCCCTGCCGCACCCGGAGCCGAGTTATGGTAAGCGCCACTTAATTGAGGAATAAAGTTTCCTCGCTTTTAGGGAGAGGGGGTTGCTAGAAAATGGCTTTTCCCAAGCTTTTTGAACCGGCAAAGATTGGGCCGCTCACGGTGCGCAACCGTTTAATTATGCCCGGCATGGAACGTAATTATGCTACGCTTAAAGGGGAGGTGACGCAGCGCTATATTGATTATCTCGTTGAGCGCGCTAAAGGTGGGGTTGGTTTAATCATTATCGAATCCACTTATGTGGACCCTTCAGGTAAAGTGCGGTTAGGCCAACTAGGGATCTGGAACGACGATTTAATAAGCGGTATGCGGCGCCTGGCCGATGCCATACATGCCTATGGCGCCAAAATCGGGACCCAGATTACCCACGCGGGACGCCAGACCTCGTCCCGCTTCACGGGTATGCAGCCTATTGCGCCCTCAGTAGTGCCCTGCCCTCGCGTACCGGAGGGCGAGCCGTTAAGGGAAATGACCGTTGAAGAAATCAAGAGCTACATCCGGAAGTTCGTCGCTGCCGCAAGGCGGCTAAAAGAGGCGGGCTTTGACCTTATAGAAATACATGGTGCCCACGGCTACCTTATAAACCAGTTTGTTTCGCCTTATACTAACCGCCGTACCGATGAATACGGTGGTACTGCGGAGAAACGCATGCGTTTCCCCTTAGAGATAGTTAACGCGGTGCGCGAGGAGGTGGGCCCGGACATTGCTATAAGTTACCGTTTGAGCGCCCATGAGTTCGTTGATGGTGGCCTAACCCCCCAGGATTTGGTCCCGCTGGTCAAGAAATTGGAAGAGGCAGGGGTGGATATTGTTGGCGTCTCCGCCGGAATTTACGATTCCGTAGTGTGGACCACTCCCAGTGCCGAATGCAAGCCAGGCTATTATGTCGAACTGGCAGCGCCCATTAAGGCGGCGTTAAAGATCCCTGTCTATGTCGCCTGCCGCATTAATACGCCTGACCTGGCAGAGCAAATTTTACAGGAAGGGAAAGCTGACTTTATCGCCATGGCAAGGGCACTGCATGCCGACCCCCATTTTCCTTTGAAGGCCCAGAAAGGGGAAGTCGAAGACATACGCCGTTGCGTTACCTGTATGCATTGCAGTGACTTGCTGAGTTCCAACCAGCTTGTTTCCTGCCTCGTTAATCCTGCTGCGGGACGGGAGCGGCTTTTTATGCGACCCACCACTGAGCAACCTCGGCGAGTGGTTGTTGTCGGGGGTGGCCCTGCGGGATTGGCTGCCGCGCGCTCCTGCTCCCTGAGGGGGCACAAAGTAATCCTCTTTGAGAAGGAACGTAAACTTGGAGGCCAGATTCTATGCGCTTCGCGGCCACCTTATAAAAATGAATTTGCCGAAGTTGTAGATTATTTAATTAGGCAGGTCAATAAACTTGGGGTGGAGATACGGTTGGGCGAAGAGGCCAATTTGGAGAAAATTGCTGCTCTGTCGCCCGACGACGTGGTAATAGCTACCGGTTCCAGGCCATACTTACCGCCGATACCGGGTTTGGAGGCCGTCAGAGCGCGCACCGCTTTAGAAGTCCTTAGTGAAGAAACGCCTGGGCCAACTAAGGCTCTAGTTATCGGTGGCGGCATGACCGGCTGCGAAACGGCGGAGTTTTTAGCTGAGCACGGTAGCCAGGTAATCCTGGTGGAGATAACCGATGCTCTTGCTCGTGATGCAGGTGGTCGCAGCAGCTACCCCATTAAGCAACGGCTGGCCAAAAATAAAAATATCGATATCCGCCTTAATACCATCGTTGTGGAAGTTGGAGATTCTTGGGCTATATTGCAAAGTATGGGCACGAGAGAGCGTGTAGAGGGGCTCGGCTTAATAGTAGTTTCTGCAGGCATGATTTCTAACCGAGCGCTTGCCGACCAGCTAATAAACAGTGGCCTTGTCGCGAGAGTGCATGTCATCGGCGACAGCGAACGACCCCGGAAAGCGGTTGATGCAATTTATGAAGGAGAAATGCTAGGGCTTATTATTTGAGTAGGCTTTTTGTTTGATTAGGAAAGCCTGTCAGGTTTGGAAATTATTGTATAACCGGCCTGGCAGGTTATTTTATAAGAGGCTCTTCAGGAGGGTGTCAAATGGCTTTAAAATTAGGTGCGGCTACCTTTAGCTATTTATGGAAATGCCCGCTAGAAGAATCTTTTAAAGCCCTGGCTAACATGGGGTACCGCTATATTGAGATTCCGACAGCGCCGCCGCATTTTTGGCCGAGGAGCATGGATCTCAAGGAAAGAGAGGCCATTCGGAAAGCCGCTGCCAAGAACGGCCTGGAGATTGTTGCGATTAACCCTACCGGCCAGGATTTGAATTTGGCCAGCACTAACCCGGGTATTTACGAAGAAACAATAGTTCAGTTAAAAGAGCAAATAAAATTGGCCCACGATCTTGGCGCTAAAGTTATCGTTTTTCCAGGGGGAAGGGTTCATTCCCTGGTTCCGGCGCCTGTAGAGAAAGCCAGGCAACTGGTAAAAGAAGCTCTTGAGCGGTGTGTTGAAGATGCGGAAAAATTCCGGGTGGTCTTCGGATTAGAAAATGTCCCTTTTTCCTTTTTAAAATTAGCTACCGATTTAATAAGTATTATTAAAGAAATCAACAGCCCCTTTTTAGGAATTACTTATGATATCCCCAATGCCTTCATGGTTGAAGATCCTATTAAAGGACTAGAAGAAGTAGCTCCATATTTAGCGCTGGTCCATGTTTCCGATACCACTAAAAAGAGCTGGGGACATATGCCCATCGGCACGGGGGAAGTTGATTTTGCCGCTGTAGCCCGAAAATTGATTCAAATAGGATATAAAGGCATCACCATTTTAGAAGTGACTCAGCCCTCGGACCCGGAAAGCGGCATCAAAGCCAGTACGTCTAGGCTCGAACTCCTGGGTTGGGAAAGATAGAGTGGAAAGGAGTTGCAAAAAACCATGATTATTGATTTCCGTCTTCGCCCGCCGGCAAAAAGTTTTATCAGGCTGTCCATTTTTGATGAAGCTTTTGCCAGGCACCCGATAAGCACAGGAACCGAGCCCGTAGAGTCTGCCAGGAAGCAATCGATGGAGCTTTTAATTCAGGAGATGAAGGAAGCCGGTATTACCCAAGGGGTAATTATGGGCAGGCAGGCTGCGCCTCAATACGGGAGCGTCCCGAACGATGAAATATTAGAAATCGTAAACGAATACCCCGGTTACTTCATTCCCTTTGCCGGCATCAATCCCCTGAAAGGTAATGCCGCCGTAGATGAAGTAGAAAGGGCCATTAAAGAATTAAGCTTTAAGGGCGTTTCTTTAGACCCCGGTTGGGCAGAGGAGCCCCTTAAGGCCGACGACCGGCGTATATACCCCATTTATGCCAAATGCGAAGAATTAGGTGTACCCGTATCCGTTACCATGAGTATTATTATGGGCCCTGATGTAAGTTACAGTTCACCTGTTTCCATTCACAGGGTGGCCAATGATTTCCCTAATTTGCAGATTATTGTTGCCCATGCTGCCTGGCCATGGGTTAATGAAATACTTGGCGTCGCTTTAGTCAAAAGCAATGTCTGGCTCTCTCCTGACCTTTACATGAACATCCCCAATATGCCCGGAGCCTTACATTTTGTCGAAGCCGCCAATTTTTATCTGGGAGACAGGCTGTTATACGGCAGCGCTTATCCCATTCGTTCCCTAAAACAAAGCGTTCAGGATTTTATGCGACTGCCCCTGAAAGACGAGGTTAAAGAAAAAATTTTGTATAAGAACGCGGCTCGGTTATTGGGTTTAGGAGATAATTAAAATGCTAATTGATTTGACACGTGAAGTCCATAAGTAACTGGCGGGGCCCAGGGAATAGGGCGGGCGATAAGTTTATCCTTTGCCGAGCATGGAGTCAATATTGCTGTGTTAGATATTAACAAAATTGCGGTGGAAAATCTTGCTCATGCAATAGATTAAATTGGGCTCAAAAGCCTTGAGCCAAAACTAAAAGAAATAAGGTGGGTTTTATATGAAAGCCCTAGTAAAGAGCCATCCTGTACCCGAAGAGGTTGAGTGGACCGATTGGCCGGAGCCCGTTTGTGGAGATAACGATATTTTAATAAAAGTTGAAGCCGCAGGAATTTGCGGTACCGATATGTCTGTTTTTGATTGGGCGGAAAGAACGGTCCAGGAACACAATGTGCGGCTGCCTATCGTTATGGGGCATGAATTTTCTGGCTTAGTAACTCAGGTTGGGAAGAATGTTAAAAAGGATATCAATGTTGGTGATTTAGTTACGGCTAATATTATTCTTTATTGCGGCATATGCAGGTTCTGCCGGGAAGGGCAGACCAATGTTTGTGATAACCGGCCAACTTTGGGCATTCAGGTCCCTGGCGTTTTTGCTGAAATGGTTGCAGTCCGGGCTGAGAATGTCTATAAAGTTGAAAACGGGGTTCCCCCATCAGTTGCCGCTTTAAGTGAACCCTTATGTGTTGCCATTCATGCTACCGAAAGGGTTATGCCGAAACCGGGTGATGTGGTAGCGGTAGTGGGCAGCGGTTCAATTGGCTTGTTAATGGTTCTCGTTTTAAAAGAAATGGGCGTTGAAACGATATTCTTAACAGGGATTGCTGGTGATGAAAACAGGCTCGCCTTGGGCAGGGAATTGGGTGCCGTAACTATAAATGTTTCCGAACAGGAGCCCCTGGAAATGATACTTGCATCTACCGGTGGTCACGGTTGCGATATTGCTTTTGAAACAGCCGGCCATCCGAAAGCCGTTCTCCAGGCCCTCAGTTTAGTTAGAAAACAGGGCAAAGTTGGGCTTATTGGCATGCCCCATGATTTGACCAGTATTTCCACAACTGCACTTTGTATAAGGGAAAACGAAATGATCGGTATCCGGGCTTACACCCCGGCGACATGGCAAAAGTGTGTAAAATTGTTGCCCAAATTAGAAAAGCAGTTAAGCCGCCTTATCACCCATAGTTTGCCGATGAGCGAGGCGAAGCAAGGCTTTGCTTTGATGAAAAAGAGGGAGGCTATAAAAGTTATTTTGGTTCCAAAATAGATTTATAAGGTTTGACGAAATGGATTTTTTAGCAAACCTCATTTAGATTGTTGGGGGTTAAAGGCATGAACATTTTGGTCACTGGCGGTGCAGGTTTTTTGGGCACCCATATAGCTAAAAGATTAGCATTGAGGGGAGATAAGGTTATAGTTTTTGATAGCTTGATAACAAGTGCAACTAAAGAGTTAGAGGCTTTTAGAGACTCTGTCAAACTTGTACAGGGGGACATATTAGATAGCCAGTTGCTCGAATCTTTGGTGAAGGAAAACAAAATACAAAAAATTGTCCACGCTGCTGCGGTTGTAGGCACACCTTTGTCCGTTAAAGATCCTCTTTTAACGGCAAAGATAAACCTTTTAGGATCTATAAATATAATGGAGCTAGTAAAAAAATTTGATTTGTCACGGGCGGTCGAAATAAGTTCTGAAGAAACATATGGTGCTTTTCGTTATGAACCTGCCGACGAAAACCATCCTCTTGCTCCTTATTCTCCTTATGGCATTACCAAAGTGGCTTCCGAGTGGTATGCTGATTATTACCATCAATATTACGGCATCAGTTACCTTACTGTTAAAACTTCATGGGTTTATGGCCCAGGGTTAAGAAAAGATCGTTCTCCGCGAAATTTTATCAGGCGGGCACTGGACAATAGGCCTTTAGAACTTTCCTGTGGTGGCGATCAACGTATCGATCACGTATACGTAGAAGATCTGGTAGAGGGAATTGTCTTGGCTTTAGATAAAGAGAACCCGAAATACCGCGTTTACAATATAGCCACAGGTAAGTCGTATTCTTTAAGGGAAGTAGTCGATATGGTTAAATCATTTATACCTTCAGCAAGAATAACCATAGGTCCCGGTATGTTGGAATTTGCACCTGGTTTTTATTTTCCCCAGAAGGGAGCTATGGATATAAGCAGGGCCGCAAGCGATTTAGGATACCAACCTAAGTTTGATCTCCGTTCCGGGTTAAGTAAATATATAGAGCATCTGCGTGCCAATGAGTATTAAAGGTATTAAAGATAGTAATAGGGGAGAGCAGACAATGAAATTAGGTGCGGCCACATATTCCTATCTATGGCAGTGCGATGTTAAGGAAGCAATAAAAAAGATCGCCGAACGGGGAGTGAAGTATATTGAATTAATGCCTACGCCTCCGCATATTTGGCCGAGGGACTGGGGTAAAGAAGAACGAATGGCTTTGACCAAATTAGCGGAAGATTTGGGAGTCAATGTTTTCTCCCTCAACCCTACGTACTTAGATATTAACTTGATCAGTACCAATCCTGCTTTTCGCGAAGAATCTCTTCGGCAAATTGAGGAGCAGATTGAATTAGCTAAAGATTTGGGAGCCAAGATTTTAATCCTAATCCCAGGTCGTTTGCACGCGCTTATCCCTATGCCCCGGGAAATAGCTTGGCGAGTAGCCAAAGAATCTGTATCAAGGTGTCTGGAATCGGCAGTTAAAAACGATATTATTTTGGGCATAGAGAATGTACCCTTTGGCTTGCTTCGCACGGCTGAAGATTTAAAGAATTTTGTTACCGAGTTTGAAACAGAACATGTGAGAATTGTTTATGATGTAGCTAATGCAAATATGGTAGAAATACCAGGTGAGGGAATCAAGACTATTTCTAATTGGCTGGAGCTAGTCCATCTTGCCGACAATGATGGTAAACGATGGGCCCACCTGCCTGTAGGCGAAGGTTCCATTGACTTCACTTCGGTCTTGGCTACGTTAAAGGCAGTAGGATATGAGGGTATATATATGACTGAGTTAATCAAACCCGAAGACCCTGACCACGACTTGGCAGTGTGTATAGAAAGAATTTCTACCTGGGAGACCAGCTTGCTACTATAAAAGGTAATATTCTTGTTTTCAATTTACGGTGGGTAAGCCCAACTTTACACCTTTGAGAGCCAGCTAAATCTCAATCCCCAACTGCTTTAGCTTATTATAAAGTGTAGACAGGGAAATGCCTAGGGCTTCGGCAGCCTTGCGCTTGCCGGCGGTGGAAGTGCCGTAGGTTCTGAGGGCTTGCAGGATGGTATTGCGTTCGGCTTCCAGGGCTTGTTCTTGAAGATAACTGGATGAACTTCCCCCGTTTTTGGAGGCTGTTTTTTCTAATATACGCTGGGGGAGATGTTGCGGCAGGATTACTTCTCCTTCCACCATATTAATTAAGTAGGCAATAGTATTTTCTAGTTCGCGGACGTTGCCCGGCCAGGGGTATCTGATCATAATTTCTAAAGCTTTTGGCGAGATGCCGGGACAGGGCTTGGCAAGATTACGGCCGTACTTTTCCAGAAAATATTCGGCCAAAATCGGGATATCTTCCGGCCTTTCCCGTAAAGCGGGGACGTAGATGGGGATTACGTTCAGACGGTAGTAAAGGTCTTCCCGGAATTTTTCTTGCTCTATGAGGCGGAAAAGATTCTTATTGGTGGCGGCCATAAAGCGCACATTTACAGGAATTTCTTTAGTTCCGCCTACGCGCCTGAAAACCTGTTCCTGAATCACGCGCAAGATCTTGGCCTGCAGCACCAGGCTCATATCGCCGATCTCGTCTAGAAAGACCGTGCCGCCATCGGCCATTTCAATAAGCCCTTTCTTGCCACCTTTGCGGGCGCCGGTATAGGCGCCTTCTTCATGCCCGAAAAGCTCGGTTTCCAGCAGATCTTGGGGTACGGCGGCGCAGTTTATGGCCACGAAAGGGTAATTCGCCCTCGAGCTGGCGTTGTGGATGGCCTGGGCAATGAGCTCTTTGCCGGTACCGCTTTCTCCCTGGATCAAAACATTCAGGTCGCATTGGGCGGCCTTCCTGGCTATATTGCAGGTTTCTTTTAAACTGCCGGAACAACCTATAAGATCCTGGAAGGTATACCTGGCTTTACCCACTTGCTTTACTTCTGGGCCGCTTTTTTTATCAAACATGTTTACCAGGTTCTGAACCACCTTAATGTCCCGGGAAATATTAATGGCCCCCTGAATGCAACCATTTTCAATCAAAGGGAAAGCATCGGTCACATATTCTACTTCTCCTATTTTGCGGTGGACGTTATAAAGAGGTTGTCTTGTTGCCAGGACCTGGGGCAATATGACTGCCGGCCGTACTTGCTGCAGGGGTTTACCCAAAATATCTTCTTTTTTAATTTTCTTGAGCTTAGTATAGTTCTCGTTGACGTAACGGACGACGCATTCCTTATCTACAATTAAAATGGCGTAGCCCAGGGATTCGAACACGTTAAATTGCCACAGGTAGCTATTTGGCGAAACTAGCTCGTTATCTTTATCGCGGTAGCTTACACCTGTTACCGGCCTAATAATAATAATTATTTCATCTTTGGCTTCTACCGGGATGAAGTCCAAAATTAAAAGCCTGCCGTTTAAAGCTCGCAGGGCACCGTAATAAGGGGTTTTATCTGCAATTAAATTCAACAAAGAAGGGTCGTCAAAAACGTTTTTAACGTCTCGCCTTAAAACATAATTGCCGGCGATGCCCAGCAATTCTTCCGCCTGCTGATTTAAAAAAATTACCGTATTATTTAAATCGACGATGATTATACCGTAGGCGGGAATACTTTTCTCCTGGCATTCAGATTTAGATACGGTACTGGCGGGGGCTTGCATCCTTTTACCACCTCCTAACATCTTTTTAACTTTTCATACTTTTATTTTATAACTTATATCTCTTAAAAACAACGTTTCGATATTTTTAAATCCCCGTTCCAAAGGCCACAAATTTTTTTCTAGGGCTATAGAATTTTTCTGTCAAATTTCCTTGTGCTTAAAGCTCTCAACCGCGAATTACTCTGGCACGAAAATTGCAATAAGGGATGATCGAAAACTTTAAGAAAGGGGTTTATAAATGGCCTTAGTAGAATTTGAAGTCAAAGATAGAATCGCTTACATTACTTTAAACCGGCCGGAAAAAATGAATGCCGTAAATCAGGAAATGCTCCAGAGTTTGATCGATTATTTTACAGAGGTTAAAGACAATCCGGACATATGGGTGGCCATCATTACCGGCACCGGCAAGGCTTTTTCTTCCGGCCATGACTTATCCCACGCCTCTTTTGGCAAAAAAGGGCCTCGGGCTTATGATTTATATACCCTGCTCCCGCGGATATATAAGCCCATAATAGCCGCTATAAACGGTATTTGCCTGGCCCAGGGTTGCGGGCTGGCCTTGAGCACCGACATTCAGATAGCCTCCGAAAATGCCAAATTCGGGTGGCCCCAGGTTAAAAGAGGAATATCTTCGGTAAGCGGACCAACGATTCTGGCGCGCAGAGTACCTTTAAACATTGCCTTCGATTATCTTTTTACCGGTGAATTTATTGATGCCCAGGAAGCCTACCGGTGGGGCCTCGTCAATAAGGTGGTAAAGCACGAGGAATTAATGCCGGCCGCCGAAGAAAAGGCTCGCCAGATCCTCGAAAACGCTCCTCTGGCCGTGAGGGCCATGAAAGAAGCCACTTTATTAACCCGGTATATGCGCGATTACGAAGCCCAGCTTGTAGCCACCCGGATTATCGATGAGCTAAGTAAGACCGAAGATGCCCAGGAAGGCATCCGGGCTTTCCAGGAAAAGCGCAAGCCGGTCTGGAAGGGGCGTTAATCGTAGTACCGGATTGGAGGACAGATATAGGAAAATTTGAGGTGGAAATAAATGTCTGCCATTGATTTTAACTCTATCTTTTACCCCAAGAATATTGCCGTCATCGGAGCCTCCAATAACCTGGAGAAACTGGGCGGCAGGACTTTTAAGTTGTTGCTGGATTTCGGCTTTAAAGGGAAAGTTTATGCCGTCAACCCTAATGAGACCAGTATATTTGGCCACCCCTGTTACAGGTCGGTTCTGGATATACCCGAACCGGTGGAGCGGGCCATTGTGGTTGTCCCGGCCAAAGCCGTCCCGGCAGTTATTGAGGAATGCGCCCAGAAAGGTTTAAAAACCGTCCAGATCTTGACCTCCGGGTTTGAAGAAGGGCAGGCGAAGCAGGCCCTGCGCCAGACGGTAGAAAAAGTTAAGCAGAAAGGCCTGAGGATTATCGGCCCCAACTGCATGGGCACTTATTCCCCTGCCGTTAATTTGAGTTTTACCCGCAACGCTTCCCTGGAAGAGGGAGAGGTAGCCTTTATCTCCCAGAGCGGCGGTTTAACTATCGATATCGTGGCGCAGGGTAAGGTGATGGGGCTTAAATTCAGCAAGGCCATTTCCGTGGGCAACTGCATCGACGTGGAACATGCCGACTTCTTAGAATATCTGGCTGCCGATCCCAAGACCAGGATCATCGGCTTTTACCTGGAAGGCGTCCGAGATGGCCGGCGCTTTTTTGAATTACTGAAGCAAATCACGCCTCAGAAACCGGTGGTAATTTTGAAGGGCGGACGTTCTGCCCAGGGGGCAAAATCGGTGGCTTCGCATACCGGCAACCTGGCCGGGCAGTACGAAGTGTGGGAGGCGGTATTTAAACAGACGGGAGCCATCGCGGTAGAAACCGTCCAGGAATTTATGGATGTGTTGCTCTGCCTGCAGTGCCTGGAGGACTTCCCGGCAGAAAAGCGGCTGCTTTTAGTCGGCAACGGCGGCGGCGCCGCGGTCCTGGCTACCGACTTCGGCGACAAGCTGGGCTGGCAGCTTCAGGATTTTTCCCCGGCTACTAAAGAAAAATTAAAGCAATTATCCCTTCCCGCCGGCAGCAGTTCCCAGAACCCCATTGATATACCTGCCAATATTTTAAAGGCCACTCAAGGCCGTATTTTCACCGACATCATGAAAACTATTTTTGCCGGGGAGCGCTTTGGAGCCGTTATCGCTCACTTTAATATGCTTTCTTTCCTTAATTATGTACACGGCGAGCAGTTCTTGCAAGATACCGTGCAGGCGGTTCTGGCCGGGAGGTCGCCCAAGGTGCCTATGGTTTTGGTCCTGCGCTCCAACTCGGACCCGGCGGTAGAGGCCGCCAGGCAGCGGTTGCAGCAGTATTGTGTAGGTAAAGGGCTTCCCGTTTTGGGGACCATAGAAGGTGCGATTTACGCTTTAGATAAGCTGGCCAAGTACAGGCAGTGGGTGGTTAGCAGGCTTCCTGCCGATAGGTTAAGCGCGGCTACAGCTTAAAAAACAATGAGGAAGGATTTAGAGTGAGAGAAGAGCGTCGAACTAAAATCATAGAACAGGCCCTGGCTTCCGGCCGTTCCTTGTTGACCCCTCAGGAATGCGTGGAATTGCTCTCTCTATACGGTATACCTTTGCCGCCATCGCTGTTGGCTAAAACTTCATCTGAGGCGACGGAAATGGCCGCGAAGCTGGGGTTTCCTGTGGTCCTTAAGATAGCTTCGGACGACATAGTGCATAAAAGCGATGTCGGCGGCGTCAGAGTAGGCATTAATTCTAAAGAAGAGCTTGAGATGGTTTACGCGGAAATTATGGCCTCCGTGAAGAAGAATTGTCCCGGGGCCAGGATAGAAGGGGTTCTCGTGCAGCCCATGATTAAAGGCGTGCAGGAAGTTATCGTAGGCATAAAGCGCGATCCCTCTTTTGGCCCGGTTGTCCTGCTGGGGCTGGGGGGCGTATGGGTAGAATTGCTGCGGGACGTTTCCTTGCGGATTTGCCCGGTCGCCAGAGATGACGTTCTAGAAATGCTAAAAGAGCTGAAAGGCTACCCCTTGTTAAACGGTTACCGCGGGAGCAAGCCCGTTGACCTGGAGGCCCTTATCGATTTAACTCTTAAGGTTTCACAATTAGCGCTGGATTTACCTGCCCTGTCCGAAATGGACTTAAATCCCGTTATGCTCCAGGAACAGGGCAAAGGTTGTATAGCCGTCGATTACCGGATGATCATTACTAAACCGGAGGTGGATTAACCATGTCTAACAGACCGGTAATTGTCAGCGCGGTACGTACATCTGGGGGAAAATTTGGCGGCAAATTTAAAAACCACACCGCCGTAGACCTCGGGGAAGCCGTAGTTAAAGAAGCGGTCCGCCGGGCGGGGATAAGCGGCGAAGAAGTAGACGAGCTCATTTTCGGCTGCGGCTGGCAGGCCGGGGCAGGCCCCAACGTGGCTAGACTGGTGACGGTAAAATCAGGGCTGCCGGTAGACGTCCCTGCCTTTACGGTGAACATCCGCTGCGCCTCGGGGCTAAAAGCCGTGGCCCTGGCGGCCCAGTCCGTTATTGCCGGCGAGTCCGAAGTAGTGGTGGCCGGCGGCACCGAATCCACCACCAACGTGCCCTATATACTGCCCGAAGCCCGCTGGGGCCAGAGAATGGGCGACAAACTGGTGGTGGACGTGATGCATAAAGACGGCTTCATGTGCCCCCTGGCCGGCATGCTCATGGGCGCTACCGCCGAAATCTTAGCGGAGCGCTACAACATAAGCCGGGAAGAACAGGACCAATTCGCCCTCGAAAGCCACCAGAAGGCCGTCCGCGCCTTAGAAGAAGGAAAATTTAAAGAAGAGATCCTCCCCATAGAAATCAAATCCGGCAAAACCGTTGAAACTTACGACGGCGAAGAAATACCCCGCAAGGACACCAACCTCGAAGCCCTAAACAAACTCCCGCCGGTGTTCAAAAAAGACGGCACCGTCACCGCCGGCAACAGCTGCGCCCTGGCTGACGCCGCCGCCGCCGTAGTAGTCATGTCGGAACAAAAAGCTAAAGCTTTAGGCCTTAAACCCATGGCAGCCATAAGATCTTACGCCTACACCGGCGTTGACCCGAAAGTGATGGGCATCGGGCCCGTAAAAGCCATCCCCATAGCCCTAAAGAAAGCGGGCCTGGAACTCAAAGACATAGACCTTATAGAACTAAACGAAGCCTTCGCCGCCCAGGTCCTGGCCTGCGAAAGAGAACTGAAATGGGACCGCTCTAAACTCAACGTCCACGGCGGCGCCATTGCCCTGGGCCACCCCGTAGGGGCCACCGGCGCCAAAATCCTCACCACCCTACTTTATGCCCTAAAAACTTATGACAAAACCCTGGGACTGATAAGCCTTTGCATCGGCGGCGGCCAAGGCATTGCCATGGTAGTCGAAAGACTTAACTAAAAGGTGCTTCCGAAAGAAATTATGAAAAATGCCGGGGATGCTGGCGTAAGGCGACTTTGGGCGAGCCCTGAGAGCCGTTAGCGAGACCGAGCCCGGAGGCGGGGCCGAGGACAGGATGTCCGAGGCCGGCCACTGAGGCAAGGATGTCGAATTGGCCGGGAACCCCGCCGGAGGGCGAGGGGGAGCCATACGGATCGCTGGCGAGCCCATCTGGAGCCGTCGCCAGCACCCCGGCACGGAGAATGTTTCGGAAGTATCAACTAAAAATTGGAGGGATTAATGCATGCAAATACAAAAAGTCCTTGTCGTAGGCGCCGGCGTCATGGGCGGCGGCATAGCCCAACTGATAGCCCAGGCGGGACTGCAGGCCATTTTAAGCGATATCGACGAAACCATTGTAAAGAAAAGCCTGGATAAAACCCAAAAAGGTCTCGAAGGCCGGGTGGCCAAAGGCAAAATGACGCCTTCCGAAGTAGAACAAATAATGTCCCGTATAACACCTTCGGTAGGCATAGAAAAAGCCGAGGAAATAGACTTCGTTATCGAAGCCATAATCGAAGATATAGAAGCTAAAAAGAAACTTTTCGCCGAACTGGATAAGGTAGCTCCGCCCCACGCTATTCTGGCCTCCAACACCACCTCCTGCTCCATTACCGAGATCGCCTCGGCAACCAACCGGCCCGAAAAAGTCGTAGGCATGCACTTTTTCAACCCGCCGGTAGTCATGAAACTGGTCGAGATCATGCCGGGTTTAAGGACGGACCCCGAGACCCTGGAAATCACTAAAGAACTGGCTGAAAAACTTGGAAAGACAGTAGTAACCACCAGGACCGAAGGCCCGGCCGGGATAGCCAGCCGGGTGTTGGCCGGTATGCTAAATGAAGCCGTATGGGTGCTGGCCGAAGGCATAGGAGGCGTGGAAGAAATAGATAAAGCCATGAAACTGGGCTCCAACCTCCCCATGGGCCCTCTGGAACTCATCGACCTCATCGGCATAGACGTGCACCTGGCCAAAACCAAAACCCTATACGAAAAACTCGGCGACCCCCGCTACCGGCCCTGCTACCTTTTAGAAAAAATGCTTAAAGCCGGCTACCTCGGCCGCAAAAGCGGCAAAGGCTTCTACGACTACACCCAGGATCCTCCCGTACCCTTAAAATTCTAAGGAGGATTCCCATGTTTCAGTACTTGAAATACGAAAAAGAAGGCAACATCGCCATCTTAACCTTCAACCGGCCGGAAGCACGCAACGCCCTGTCTAATGCCATGGTAGAAGAACTGGAGCAGGCTCTAACCCTGATCGAAGCCGATAAAGAATTGCGGGCCCTGATTATAACCGGAGCGGGCGACAAGGCTTTTATGGCCGGGGCGGATATAAAAGAATTAGTAGATAGGGACTTTAAATTAGGCCGCGAACAAACCAAGAGGCGCCAGGAAATAATGAACCGCCTGGAAAAACTCCCCATACCCGTCATTGCCGCTGTCAACGGCTACGCCCTGGGGGCCGGCTTAGAAATTGCCCTGGCCTGCACCCTAAGGGTGGCCTCGGAAAATGCCCGCTTCGCCTCCCCTGAGGTAAACTTGGGCATAATTCCGGGGGACGGGGCCACCCAGAGGCTGCCCAGGCTTATCGGTAAGGGACGGGCTATGGAAATGGTGCTCACCGGCGAACTTATTGACGCCCAAAAAGCCTATGAGATCGGCCTGGTGAATAAAGTCGTCCCCCTGGCAGAACTCATGGATGCGGCCAAACAGTTAGCCGCCAAAATTATCTCCAAAGCGCCCCTGGCCGTGCAGTACGCCAAAGAAGCGGTGAACGCCGCCCTGGAGACGAGCTTAACCGAGGGCCTGGCCTACGAATCCTATCTCCACGCCTTATGCTGCGCCACCGAAGACAAGAAAGAAGGAGTGGCCGCCTTTTTAGAAAAGCGCACCCCTAATTTTAAAGGTAGATGATCTTAAGTTCAGCAGGGCGGCGTTGTCCGCATCTTTCCTTCAACCAGAAATAAGCGAGGTCAAACCATGTCCACCACCCAAGAAAAAATTGCCGAACTAGAACTAAGGAGCCAGAGAATAGATTCCGCCGGTGGCCTGGAAAAAATCGAA
>JASUSV010000003.1 GCA_030445865.1 Clostridia bacterium | reverse complement strand
GGGTTCCCGGCCGGATTTAAGCATCCTGCCTCAATGGCCGGCCTCGGGCCTCCATGCCCTCGGCCCCGCCTCCGGGCTCGGTCTCGCCAACGGCTCGCAAAGCTCGCCCAGAGTCGCCTTACGCCAGCATCCCCGGCATTTTCATACTTCTTTCGGAAGCACCTACCCTACCCGTTTTGCCGCCGCAAAAGAGACAATATCTTAGTAAATATTTCTGGTAGGGGCGCCCGGAATTCCAGGTACTCACCTGTGCGCGGGTGATGAAAGCCTAAAAGGTAGGCGTGCAGCAACTGCCCCGGAACATCAAAGGGGCGCCGCCGTGGGCCGTAGACAGGATCACCGACTACGGGGTGACCCCTGTAGGCCATATGGACGCGGATCTGGTGCGTTCGCCCCGTTTCCAGGCGGCATTCCAGTAAAGTATAGTTTCCTAAACGCTCTAAGACGCGGTAGTGGGTTACTGCCGGCCGGGCCTGTTTGGTTTTCACCACGGCCATGCGCAGACGGTTGACGGGGTGGCGGCCTATAGGCGCCTCGATGCGGCCTTCATCTGGAGCGACTTTACCGTGCACCAGGGCCAGGTAGAGTCGCTTCATGCTGCGCGCTTTAATTTGGGCTGCCAGCCCCAGGTGGGCGAGGTCGTTTTTGGCTGCCACCAGCACTCCCGAAGTATCTTTGTCCAGGCGGTGAACAATTCCGGGCCGCAACACACCGTTAATACCGGAGAGGTCGCGGCAGTGGAAAAGCAGGGCGTTAACCAAGGTTCCCCTCTCATGCCCCGGGGAGGGGTGGACTACCATGCCCTGGGGCTTATTAACCACGATAATATCTCCATCTTCATAAAGGATGTCCAGGGAAATATCTTCCGGCCTGGCGGCTAATTCTTCAGGCTCGGGAACTCTGCCCTCTATATGGTCGCCCGGTTTTAAACGATAACTGGCCTTGGCTGTTTGTCCGTTTACCCTAATTTCACCGACCGCAATAAGCTGCTGCACCCGGGAGCGGGAGACATTAACCTTCCTGGCCAGAAATAGGTCCAGCCGCTTCCCTTCGTCGCCGGCCTCCACCACCAGCTTGAAAGCATCCTTCACAGGACTTCTTTCTTCCCTGCAGCCGGCCGGAGCAATTCCCAGCAGAGGAGGGCCACGCCTGCGACGATGGCCACATCGGCCAGGTTAAAAACCGGCCATATCCTAAAATCAAGAAAATCTATTACATAACCAAAGCGCATGCGGTCCAGCAAGTTGCCCAAGGCCCCCCCGAGCTGCAAAGACAGAGCCAGGCCCAATGCTTTTCCTTCCCGTACGACGCGAAAACTGGCGAATACAATTATTAAAATCACTATAAAAGAAACGGTAATAAAAAAGGGGGTCTGGTAAGCAAAAAGCCCGAATGCCGCCCCAGGATTATTCACATAAGTAAAATGCAGGATTTTGGGTATTATAGGGACGCTTTGTTCGGGCTCTAAAAAAAGGCGCACCAGATATTTGCTCCCCTGGTCGGCAGCCAGAACTATAAAGGTGAAAAATAAGAATCTCACTATTGTTCCTCCCAGGCGTAAAACTCATGGAAGTGGTGCACGGGGCTATAGCCGCGGCCTATAGGACTGCCGCGTCTTATGGCCGTGGTAACATAAGTTTTAGCCTGCTCTACCGCCTCCGGAACGGGAAAACCCAGGGCTAAAAAGGCGGTGACAGCCGCCGAGAAGGTGCAACCCGTACCGTGGGTAGTGCGGCCCGGCAGGCGTTGGGATACAAAACGATAAAAACGGTGGCCGTCGAAAAGTATGTCTACGGCCTCGCCTACCAGGTGGCCTCCTTTGATGACAATATAGGGCGTTCCCCCGTCATAGAGACGGCGGGCTGCCTCCTGCATATCCTTCTCGGAGCAAATCTTCATACCGGTTAGCACTTCGGCCTCGTCCAGGTTGGGGGTCGCTACCAGAGCCAGGGGCAAAAGCTTTGACTGCAGAATCCTGACCGCCTCTTCCTCCAACAGGCGGCCCCCGCTTTTAGCCACCATTACAGGGTCAACGACCAGTTTTTCCAGTTTCCAGGCGGCCACTTTAGCAGCCACTATTTCAATAATGCCGGCATTGGCCAGCATGCCCGTTTTGGCCGCGTCAGCGCCTATATCTTCGAGGACGGCATCAATTTGCCGGCCCACAAATGCCGCCGGCAGGTCATAGGTTGCGGTAACGCTATAGGTATTTTGGGCCGTAACCGAAGTGATGACGCTGGTACCGTAAACTTTTAAAGCCGCAAACGTTTTTAAGTCGGCCTGGATGCCGGCCCCTCCCCCGGAGTCCGAGCCGGCTATAGTCATAGCCTTTTTCATCTTATTCCGAATTCGCCTCTCCTCAAGCTGGGGTAGAGACCCCGGGTTCGCCTCTGGAACGCGCAGCCTTTTCCCCAGCTTTTTTATTTTGCTTTTATTTCTCCCCCGGCGGGCGACCTACGATATCCCAGCCCTCGTCGCCTATCAGGCGTTCTTCCGGCGCCAGTTCGTCGTCGATGTAGGCGCCCACATCTTCATAGAAGACGCCGTCCGCTCCTTTAAAGTAAGGCAGGGCTTCAATGTCCTCGACATAGCCCCAGTCCTCATTCAGGTCAGAGCCGCCGTAATAGCTGCCGGCCCGGGATCGTTCGGCGTGCTCGGTCCACCGGGCTACGTCCTGCCAGGCATCCTCGCCATCATATTCCATCCCCTGCCCAATACCGGCCGGGCGGCCAAAAGGCAGCCTGATGATTTCTTCCTCGATGGGCCGCACCCTTTTCCTTTCCTCCCTTTCATACTCCTGCCGGCAGGCAAGACAAAAGGTGGTCTCGGGAATCGCTTCCAGGCGCTCGCGGGAAATCTCCCTCCCGCAACGCCGGCAAATGCCGTAATCTCCCCTTTCCAGGCTTTCCAGGGCGTCTTCGATCTTCTGCAACTGCAACCGGATGTTGTCGCGTAAAGCCAGGTCCTTGCTGCGCTCAAAAACTTCGGTCCCCAGGTCGCCGGGGTGGTTGTCGTAACTTGATAACTCCTGGATGCTCTCCCGGAGGGGATCTTGAAGACCTCCTGCATTTATAGACTCAAGTTGTTTTTCCAATGCGTCTTTAGACTGCAGAAGGCGGTTACGGAAATAGTCTTTTAACTCTTTTTTCAAGGAATTGCCCCCTTCGCGCTTAATAGACTTGCTGTTGTACTAAACGCACGATCTCGGCTATATATTTACCGATTACCGGCAAATTTAAAAGGGCTAATTCCTTGATGATATAAATTACCAAGGCGCCGAGAATGGTAAAGCCGACGGCAATGCCCAGGCCGCGGGCAATGCCGGCCAGGAAATTTAAATAGAGCAACCTTCCCGGCCGGCGGTAAAGCTCAACCCACTCGGCAACATTGGCCTTCTCCATAGCGGTGATTAAATCCTGGATTTTCTCCAGAAAGAACTCGCTAGTACCGTCTCCCCAGGCCAAAGGTTGTCCCCCATCTAAGGAGCGATAATTTTTACTATATCTCCCGTCTGCAGCAGGGCGGCGTTGGCCTCATCGGTATCCAGGTGGAATTCTAATTTATAGTTGGGTTTAGCCCGCAAAATGACATTATCAAAAATTATTCCCCTTTCTCCTGGGACGTAGACCTTTAATAACTGCCCGTCTTTAAGGCCATATTTTTTCGCCCGCTCTTCTTCGATATGGATATGCCGCGCAGCAAGAATAACGCCCTTAGACAAAGAAAGCGCACCGGCAGGACCTACGATGGCTATGCCCGGCGTTCCTTCCAGGTCCCCCGACTCTCTTACCGGCGGCTTTAAACCGAGCCGGAAACTATCCGTCATAGAGACTTCAATCTGGGTATAATCCCTGATCGGCCCCAGTACACGTACGCTTTCCAGGACGCCGCGGGGCCCTACTAAAGTAACCGTCTCTTGGGCCGCAAACTCTCCCGGCTGGCCTAGCGGGCGCAGTAGAGTCAGCTCGTGCCCCGGACCGAAAAGCCGCGCTAGGTGTTCACCCGAGAGATGGACATGGCGGTTCGAAACCCCTACAGGCACATCAAAATCTAAAAAACGATACTCCACTAGGCAAGGGGCCCCGGCAACGGACAAAAACTTCAACCCCCTTCACTACCTCTACACTGCTAGTATACCAGCCTGGAGAAACCTTCATGCCCCTTTTAATACCTGGCTACAGCGGGCGCAAAGAGTAGGATGTTCTTCATCCTGCCCTACGGATTCTTTAACCATCCAGCAACGCTCGCACTTCTTTCCCCTGGCCTTTGTCACCACTATCTTTAGGCCGGGAATATCTAACCGGGCTAAAATTTCCTGGCCGGAAGGTAAAGGCTTGCCCGGCGCCTCCAGGACGGCTTCGGAAACGATGAAAACCGTCGCCAGCTCGGGTGCAAAATCCTTAAGGAAAGCATAGCTTTCTGCGTCCGGATAAAGGTAAACGGCGGCATTGAGGGAATTGCCCAGGTCTTTTTCCTGGCGGGCCATCTCAAGCGCCCGGCTTACTTCGCCGCGAAGGGTCATTAGCCTTTCCCAGCGCCGCTCCAGGTCCTCATCTATATAGAGCGGGTTGATTTCCGGCCAAGTAGTAAGTTGCACGCTAAAAGGCTTATCGCCCTCCGCAGGGAGGTATTGCCAAATTTCTTCGCTGGTAAAAGCCAGTACCGGCGCCAGCAGGCGAACCAGGGCGGTAATCGTCTCATAAAGCACCGTCTGGGCGGCCCGCCGGCCTTTTGAAGCTGCCGGCCAGGTATAGAGCCGGTCTTTGATAATATCTAGGTATACGGCGCTTAAATCTACGGCGCAGAAATTATGGATGGCATGGTAGACCACGTGAAACTCAAAATCTTCGTAAGCCTGCGTTACGCGCTCGATGAGGCGGGCCAGCCGCAGTAAGGCCCAGCGGTCGAGTTCGGGCAATTCGCCGTAGGACACTTTATCCCGCGTAGGATCAAAATCATAGAGATTTCCCAGGAGAAAACGGCAGGTATTGCGGATCTTGCGGTAGGCCTCGGCAATTTGCTGAAAAATCCTGGGGGAAGCGGCTACATCGCGGCGGTAATCAGCCGAAGCCACCCACAGCCGCAATATATCGGCCCCCATTTCCCGGATCACATCGGCCGGGTCAATGCCGTTACCCAGAGACTTGGACATCTTCCGACCTTCCTCATCCACCAAAAAGCCATGAGTTAAAACCATGCGATAAGGAGCCTGTCCGCGGACAGCTACGGCGGTGGAAAGCGAAGAATTGAACCAGCCGCGGTGCTGGTCGCTGCCTTCGAGGTATAAATCGGCCGGCCAGGCTAGCTCCGGCCGCTGGGTTAAAACGCCGATATGGCTGGAGCCAGAGTCAAACCATACATCCATAATGTCGCTCTCTTTGCGAAAATCCCTAGCGCCGCACTTAGGGCAGGTCAGGCCTTCCGGTATCAGGTCTTTAGCCTCCCGTTCGAACCACACATTCGACCCGTGCTGCCGGAAAAGCTCCTGGATATGCTTGATGGTAGCATCGTTAATGATTTCGGCCCCGCACTCCTGGCAGTAAAAAATGGGAATGGGAACGCCCCACGTGCGCTGACGGGAAATACACCAGTCGCTACGCTGGGCTACCATGTTGTAAATCCTCTCTTCACCCCAGGCCGGAATCCATTTTACCTGGCGGATGGCCTCCAGCGCTTCCTTACGAAAGCCTTCTATAGAAGCAAACCATTGCTCCGTAGCCCGGAAGATGACGGGGTGCTTGCAGCGCCAGCAATGGGGGTACTGGTGCTTAATAAAACCGAAATGCCAAAGAAAGCCCCTGGCTTCCAGTTCCCTGACGATTGCCTTATTGGCTTCCTCGTAAAAAAGGCCGGCAAACTGCCCTGCTTCCGGGGTAAAATAACCGCGGTCGTCCAAGGGCGAAATTACCGGAAGGTGGTAACGGTAACCCACTTCAAAGTCTTCCAGGCCGTGCCCTGGAGCCGTATGCACGCAACCGGTGCCCTGGTCTAAAGTTACATGCTCGCCCAAAATTACTACCGAATCCCGCTCCATTAAGGGGTTGCGGCAAACAACGCCTTCCAGTTCGCTTCCCCGGAAAACCTCCAGCACTTCTGCCTTTAAGTTTTTAAGTTCGAGCACCCCGGGGTAGAGTTCTTTCGCCATAATAAATTTTTCTCCTTCCACCTGCAGGAGAGCATAGCTGTACTCCGGGTGGAGGGCAATAGCTACATTGGCCGGCAAGGTCCAAGGCGTGGTCGTCCAGATGAGAAAGTAGGTATTCTCCGGTTCAAAAAGCCCTTTGGCATCTTTAACCGGAAATTTAACATAGATGGAAGCCGATCGCTTTTCTTCGTACTCCACTTCGGCTTCGGCCAGCGCCGTCTCGCAGTCGCTGCACCAGTATACTGGCTTTAGCCCTTTATAAATATAACCTTTTTTGGCCATCTCGCCAAAAACGCCGATCTGGGCCGCCTCAAATTCGGGGTCCAAAGTAAGATAAGGGTGCTCCCAATCGCCCCTGACACCCAGCCTTTTAAATTGTTCCCGCTGGATATCTACATATTTGAGAGCGTAGTCGCGGCACTTATTGCGGAATTCCACCACGTTTATACTGCGGCGATCCAGGCCTAAATTCTTGATCGCCTGCTGTTCGATGGGCAGACCGTGGGTATCCCAACCCGGCACATAGGGCGCATCGTAACCCTTCATGGAGTGATATTTTACGATAATATCCTTTAAAATCTTATTTAACGTATGCCCCAGGTGAATATCGCCGTTAGCGTAGGGAGGCCCGTCGTGCAGGATGAATTTGGGCCTTCCTTTAGTCGCTTCCTGCACCCGGGCGTAAAGATTATTTTCCTCCCAAAATTTAAGGATTTCCGGTTCGCGCTGGGGTAAATTGGCCCGCATAGGAAAATCGGTTTTGGGCAAATTCAACGTCTTACTGTAATCCACGGTTAACTTCACTCCTATTATTCGACCTTTGATGCAGTTTCAGTTAATAGTTCCAGCTGAGTTTTAAGCAAAGTCCTCATTTTAGTCCGAAAAGCCTCGCTTTGTTCCTGCAAAAAGTTTAATTGCTGCTTGGCTGCCGCCACTTCCTGCTCCGCCTGCATTATAATCTCCCTGGCCCGGTTTTCGGCCTCCTTCAAGATGTTCTCGGCCTGCTGGATGGCCGCCTTTTTGGCTTCCTCGGCAGCCTGCTGGGCAATAAGCAGGGCGTCTTTAAGCGTCTGCTCCAACTCGTTAAAGCGCTTCAGCTCGCTTTGCATTCGCTCCAGCTTCTCCCGTAGCTCTTGATTATCGCGAAAGAGGCTGCCGTAATCCCGGGCCAGTTCTTCTAAAAAGCTGTCTACTTCTTCGCAATTGTAACCGCGAAAGGCGCGGCTAAATTCCTTTTTGCTTATATCCAGGGGCGTAAGAGCCATCAGCCAAGCCCTCCTCTATAACCGCACTAAAAAATTCAGGACCAGCTTTTCTATTAACTGTAACACTAGGATAGCAATTATGGGCGAAAAATCAATAGGCAAGGTTGTTCGGGGCATAAGCCTTCGGAAAGGAGCCAGCACCGGTTCGGTAACCTCATAAAGAAAACGGGATAGGGGGTGACCCGGATCATGGGGGAACCAGGAGATTAAAATGCGGGCGATAATGAGCCAGTTATAAACTTCAAAAGCCGCTTTCACCAAGGTATATAAAGTATTCATCTCTCGTGCTCCCTGCTCAATTCTCTGGCCCGCTCGGCAGCGGCGCGCACTGCGCCGATGATGGCTCCCCGTACCGCACCCTGTTCTAGGACTTCCAGGGCAGCAATAGTTGTACCCCCGGGCGAAGCCACTTTATCTTTCAAAGTTGCCGGGTGCCCCTGCTGCAAAACCATCTTGGCGGCGCCTAAAACCGTCCTGGCGGCAAAATCCAAAGCCAGGTCACGCGGCAAGCCAACGCGGACGCCGCCGTCGGCCAAGGCTTCAATAAAAAGGTAAACGTAGGCCGGGCCGCTGCTGCTCAGAGCCGTCACCGCGTCCAGCAAATTTTCAGGCAAAACTGCAACCCGCCCGACGGCGGCAAATATCTCCTGTGCCCGCTCCAGGTGTTCCGAAGTGGCAGCCTTACCTCCCGCTAGGGCGGAAACGCCTTCCCCGATGAGACAGGGGGTGTTGGGGACTACCCGGACGACCGGAATATCTGGGCCCAGCCAGCCTTCCATATCGGCCAGGGTGATGCCGGCGGCTATAGAAATTATCAGCTTTTCTCTAGTAACTTCCAGCCCCTGGATAACGCTCCGGATTACCTGGGGTTTAACTGCCAGGACAACGGTAGCGGCCTCGTTTACAACCTCCTGGTTGGTTTTCAATATCCGAATACCGTACCGCCGCCCGACCTCCCGGGTTTTGGCAGCATCTATATCGCTGGCCACGATGGATTCCGCCGGCACGAGTCCGGCATTCAAAATTCCCCTGATCAGGGCTTCCCCCATAGCCCCGACTCCGATAAAGCCAATAACGTCCCTCATATTAACCTAAAACCTCCAGCCCACTTTCTGATGCTTCCGAAACATTCTCCGTGCCGGGGCGCTGGCGACGGCTCCAGATGGGCTCGCCAGCATCCCCGGCATTTTCATACTTCTTTCGGAAGCACCACTTTCTTATCCTTTGCGGATTATCCGGGCCCATGCCGGCTCGGATTCTAACTGACTAAGGTAATCGCCGCTAATATCCACGTTACTCGGCGCAAAAAGAAAAATGCCGCCGTTTATTTTGCGCACTTGGCCTCCCAGGGCAAAAGTCGCCCCACTTAAAAAATCGATCAGTCTTTGAGCTTCCTCGCCGTTAAGCCCGCCCAGGTCAACGACCAGCGGCCTGAAGCTTCTTAAATGCTCGGCCAGTTCTTTGGCCTGCTCGAAGGCGTGAGGCCGGGATAAGATAAGGCGCCAGGAGCGGTGGGCCGTAGGCAGGCTGATAATTTTGCGCTGGCCGGAGAATTCCGGGGCTTCGGCGCGCTGCGCTTTTTCATCGTCTTCTGCTTCCAGGCCCAGCCAATTTAGAAATTTGTGCCAGAAGCTCATTGCCAGACCCCCTTTATAAAAGTCGCGGACCGAATATGGCCGTACCGATGCGAACCATATTAGCTCCTTCTTCAATAGCCACTTCAAAATCATTGGTCATGCCCATGGAAAGGTAACGCATTTCGACTCCCGGAAGCTTTAAAGCCTCCACTTCCCGCTTTAAAGCAGCCATGCGGCGGAAAACAGGTCTTACTTTCTCCGGATCGTCCACCAGGGGGGCAACGGTCATCAACCCCCTGAGCTTCAAGGCAGGAAAATTAGTTATTTCCTTAATGAAAGGGATTACGGCGGCAGGCGGCAGCCCGAACTTAGTTTCTTCGCCGCCGACGTTAACCTCTATCAGTACTTCGAGACTCTTTCCCTCCGCTTCCGCCCGCTTTTCCAACTCGCGGGCAAGGGCCAGGCTGTCAAGGGAATGTAAAAGGGATATTTTGCCCAAAACTTGTTTAACCTTATTGCGCTGCAGGTGGCCGATCATGTGCCAGTTTACCCCTTTAATTAAGGGCTCCTTAGCCACCAGTTCCTGTACCCTATTTTCCCCCAGATCGCGCAAACCTGCAGCCACGGCTTCCTGAATTATTTCCACCGGCACGGTTTTAGTTACTCCAACCAGAGTTATATCCTCCGGCCTGCGGCCTGCCCTTTTGGCCGCGGCAGCGATGCGTTCTCTTACCTGTGCCAGCCGCTTCGCGAGTTCAGACATACTTTACCTCCGAAAACTGAATTACTCGTAGTCTCAACCCCGCATCATTCGTGAGCCAGCCGCCGGGCTACCCTGGGGTTGGTTACTACTTCCGTTCCTTCTTCCAGCCCCTTAACCGCAGCCTTATCGCCCGCCAGGCCTACAACTTCCACTTCCCTGATGCGTATCCTCGTACCGCTTAAAAAATATACCGAGGTTTTGCCGTCGGGGCCGCGGGTTAGAGCCTCCTTCGGCACCACTACTCCCCGGTAAATTTTAAATATAGCCTCGGCCTTCACTTCGCGGGCATGAAAAAGCTCGTCCCCCCATTGTTCAATTTGGAATAAAGCCTGCCAGCCGTTGGCGGCCTTTTGGAGGCGGTAAAGCTCGGCCTGAAACCTTTCTTCCTGGCCCTGCCATTTTAAGCTCAAATTTTTTCCTACCTGCCAGCCCTCCGGTAAAACGGGGAATTCGGCTAAAAAATAAGCCGGCAACAAATTATTCGTCACCCGGACCACCGGCTGCCCCGCAGTAACCGTATCCTTTAAGTCCGCAGGTTGGGCTAACCTCGCCAGGCGTTTTATTTCTTCCGGGGGAATTTTGTCAAAAAGGTCCGGCTTTAAGACGTTCTCCAGGCCGTCCGGGTGGTAACATATCTGCCCGGCAAAAGGAGCTTTTAACACGAAAACCTTATCGCCCTCCGGGGAAGTGGCGGCGGGGAAAATTTTAACCACCGGCGCGCCCGCGGGCACTTTCTCACCTTCTCTAGCTACCTCCTCCAATTTACCGGTAACCGGCGCCGTTAAAATAGTTTCCTCCCTAAAAATCAATCCCTCTAACACTAAATTTTCCGTTATTGTGCCCGTAAACACCCTCTCTGTCTTGAGCATCCTCCAGTTAAAGGCCTGCCAGGCCCAGCCGGTCACCAGCCAGCCCAGGAGGCAGAACAGGACAAAAGAAAATAAAGTGCGCCGGCCTGTTCTTTTTTTGCGCCGGGAAAATCTCGACGGCGGTAGGGGTAGTACGGTATTCAGGCTGTTAGGCACAAAAAGGCCCCCATCCTGCCGGTGCGGCCACCGTCCCTCCGGTAAGAGTAAAATAGTTCCGGGTGGCAGCAAGTACAGATGCCGGTAATATGTATGTTAGCTTCTTTAATCCCGGCCTGTAACAAGATTTTCATATTGGCTTTCCAGAGGTCGAGCAGCCAGCGGCCTTTATGCGGTTTGAGGAATTCGGGCGCAAACTCGCCGGCAACTTCCGGTCCTACTTCATAGCAACAGGGGCCGATAGACGGCCCCAGAAGGGCCAGGCAGCCGTCAGGGGAAGCAGCGAATTTTTGTTGCATAACCTCAACGGTCCTGGCGGCGATCCTTAATCTGGTTCCCCGCCAGCCGGCATGGGCCAGCCCGATAACCTGCCGCACCGGGTCTACAATATATACCGGCACGCAATCGGCAAAAAAAGCGACCAGGGCCAAACCTTTTTCTTCCGTCACCAGGGCGTCTGTGCTTTTCAAAGAACTCTCACTCGTAGTTGTACCTCTGCCAGCCTCGGATCGGGTGATAACGGCAACGCCGTCCCCGTGCACCTGCTCTCCAACCACCCAGCTATCGAGGGAGATAGCCAGGACTTCGGCGACCCGCCTCCTGTTGGCCAGCACTTTTTCCGGGGCGTCGCCGGTATTTAACCCTAGATTTAAGGTCGCAAAGGGCGGGCCGCTTTCGCCGCCCTTGCGGGTGGTAAAAGCAGCGACGACCGGCGCCCGGCTTTCTAAGAAATCAAAACGAAGCACCTCTACCCGGTTCATGGGTACATTATATAACATCCTGGCGGTAGGCTACAAGGTAACAGCAATCTAGGTTATCCCCAATTTTAAGGCTGGGGGATATAGGCGGAGGGCGACTTGGTTTGAGGCTTCGGCAAACTAAGCGAAGCCGCAGTGAGGCGGCGGTGAACGGGATGGGGCGACGGGTGGTATCTTAAGAAATAACAAAGTTTCGCCCTCCGGTGCTTCCGAAAGAAGTATGAAAATGCCGGGGATGCTGGCGTAAGGCGACTTAGGGCGAGCCTTAGCGAGCCGTTGGCGAGACCGAGCCCGGAGGCGGGGCCGAGGACAGAGAGGCCTGCGGCCGGCCACTGAGGCAAGGATGCTTAAATCCGGCCGGGAACCCCGCCTTAAGTCGCGAGGGGGAGCCATACGGCTCGCTGGCGAGCCCATCTGGAGCCGTCGCCAGCGCCCCGGCAAGGGGAATGTTTCGGAAGCATCCGCCCTTCGGAAGGGGGTAGAAAGTGGAGATGCCGGATACCAGGCCGGAACAGCAAAAACCGGGCCTCAGCCCGGTCTATCAGGATTTATCTTTACGATGAGGCGTGGCGAAACTATAAGCTTCCACCAAAATTACATCCACGCCAACCTTGACGACTTTTTCCCAGGGGATAATGGCATCTTCGTTGCGGCCAAATAAACCCAAAAACCTGCCGTTCATACCCGGAAGGATGAGCGCCTGGATTTTACCTTCCTCTACATCCAGTTCAATATCTTTGATAGGTCCCAGGCGACGGCCATCGATAACGTTAATAACCTCCCGCACGCGGAGATCGCTGATTCTAACCACCTGCCCCACCCCCATCCTTATTTGAATCATATGCCGGGGGTGGCCTTTTTCTGTTTAAAGGTTGTTAAAAATTCCTGCCAGGCGATTTCTGGAGGTGTGCCAGAGTTCCAGTAACTTAAAACGCACTTCTACCGGGGCCGTTTTCGGGGAAACCGGGACCTGCATAACAGGCCAGGCATCATTGCCGCCCTCGCCGGCCTTTGTTTCGGCAATATCGACAAGGCATAAAGGAGGAAAAAGCACGCACCACCAGTTCTGCCCTTTTCCTGAGCCGATGATGACTTTTACCGCCTCGTACTCCCCGGCAGGCAGGACCACCTGGCCGTAAGCGCGATCAGGAAATTTAAAATGGCCGAATTCGACCCTGACAGGATAGTCCTTACCCCGGCCTTCAATTTCCTCCTGTGCTACCTTTTCAATAACGCTCAAATTTTCGTTTATAAAAGCCCTGGCTTCCTGAAGATTGCGCGCCGAAACCAGCTGCCGGCCCATTCTAGCCAACAGGGCGTCGCGCACCTCGTATTTTAACTGCTGATCCAGCGGCGCATCGCTATTGGCCACTATATGCAGGCGTATAAGGTTATGGGAATTGTAGGCCGGTAACGCTCTTTCCCGCGCCAGGCCGTAAAGAATAAACAGATTTATAGCTATAATTAAAATGAAAAACAACCTTTTCCTCAAAAACACATCACCTTTTTTAAATATATTTTCGGATATGGTTCAAGGCGGCCTTTTCCAGGCGGGAAACCTGGGCCTGGGAGATGCCGATCTCATCGGCCACCTCCATCTGAGTTTTACCTTCAAAAAAGCGGAGGGTTAAAATGAGCCTTTCCCTCTCGCTCAGTTTATTTAAAGCTTCGCGTACGGCTATGCTTTCCGTCCAGGCGCCGTCTTGATTTTTTTCATCGCTGATCTGGTCCATTACCAGGATAGGATCTCCGCCATCATGGTAAATGGGTTCAAAAAGGGAAACCGGTTCCTGGATGGCATCAAGGGCAAAGATCACTTCTTCCTGGGGATAATTTAACTCGGCAGCTATTTCGCTTACCGACGGCTCCCGCGAAAGCTTATTAACCAGCGCATCGCGCACCTGCAAGGCCTTATAGGCAACATCCCGGAGAGAACGGCTGACCCGTATGGGATTATTATCCCTTAGATAACGGCGGATCTCGCCGATAATCATGGGAACGGCATAGGTCGAAAACTTGACGTTTTGCTCCAGGTCGAAATTATCTATAGCCTTCATTAAACCGATGCAACCGACCTGAAAAAGGTCGTCTACATACTCGCCCCGGTTGGTAAAACGCTGGATTACGCTTAAGACCAGGCGTAAATTTCCTTTGATAAGCTTTTCCCTGGCTGCATTGTCCCCTGCTTTGGCCTGCTGAAAAAGACTGCGCATTTCTTCATTGGTAAGGAGGGGCAGCTTCGAGGTATTTACTCCGCATATTTCAACTTTGTTAAGCACTTTTAGGGTCTTTCACCCCTTATTGCCTGGGCAGTATGCACTTAAATTATTACCATACCTTTTAGCTTTTATACGAAAAAAACCGCCGCTTCCAGCGAAAGCGGCGGTTACAGATTTAATTTCTATTTTATTCCAGACGCATTATTTCTTTGCGCAAGCGCTTGATAATCCTTTTTTCGAGGCGTGAGATGTAGGACTGGGAAATGCCCAGAATATCGGCTACTTCTTTCTGGGTTTTTTCCACGCCGTCCACCAGGCCAAAGCGAAACTCCATAATTTTACGCTCCCGGGGCGTAAGCTTGCGCATGGCCGCCCGGAGCAACTTGCGGTCAACTTCTTCCTCAATGGTTTTATAAATAATATCGTTATCCGTCCCTAGGACATCTGAAAGAAGAAGTTCATTGCCGTCCCAGTCAATATTCAAAGGCTCGTCAAAGGAGATCTCGGCTTTGGTCTTGCTGTTGCGCCGCAGGTGCATTAAGATTTCGTTCTCAATGCAGCGGGAGGCATAAGTTGCGAGTTTAATGCGCTTGCAGGGATCGAAGGTGTTAACCGCCTTGATAAGGCCGATGGTGCCGATGGAAACCAGATCTTCAATACCTACCCCGGTATTCTCAAATTTGCGGGCGATATAGACCACCAGGCGCAGGTTGCGCTCGATGAGCACCGCCTTGACCGCGGCATCCCCGCATTCAAGCCGGCTAAGCAGGCGATTTTCCTCATCACTCGTCAAGGGCGGGGGAAGGGCCTCGGTGCTTCCGACATAAAAGATCTCGCCCAGCCAGGGGTATTTTAATAATAAACGCCAGTAAATACCGAGCCAGAACAGGCGTAACCTTTGCCACATCTCCAACCGCCCCCTTTAAATATTCATCTGAAGTAAATCCGGGTGCAGCAAAGCGCGGTAATTACCTTCAGGCGAAAGGCGATGTTGATATATGCCCAGAACAACGTCTTTAACCTTGACTAGCCGGTTTTCTACCAACAGCACGACCTCTTCCGGCCTTAAGCCCAGGAGCATGCCGTTTTTTTTGCCCAAAGAAATGAAAGGGATGAGGTGAACCTTGTCGGCTAAAGGGGTCCCCTCTAGGGAAGTAATAATTTTACTTAAATCAGGGTCGGGCTGGCTGTCAAATTCCCGGCATAATTCCGTTGGCAGGAGGCTCTTTATGGCGCTATACTCTACGATTATGACCGGCCTCCTGGTTAGGGGATCGAGCAGGCTGTTGCCCGTATCTACCAGGGCCTTTACGGCCAGGCGCCTGCCGCCTATACTGATTACCAACGGAACGCGCAAAATGCTCTGCCAGAAATTTTTCTTTATAAACACCGCACCCCAGCAGGACAGGAGGATGGCTGCGGCCAGCCCCGCCAGGAGCCAGGTATAGTGGATACTGCCGGCCAATACTATAGCGCCGCCCACAGTAGAAGCAGCTATTTCCCGGCTCCCCCAAAGATATATGGCCCCTACTATAGCCCCTCCCATGACAAAGGCCACCAGGTAAAAATAAGCAAAAATCTGCCAGAAACGCCGCCAGGTTAGAGGGTAGAAAGATATTAAAATCATAACCAGGGAAAAAAGTATTTTAAGGAAAAAGCTTATAGGTATACCGTTAACCGGCAGGACCAACAACAAGGAATAAGCAGCCCCTGCTGCAGCTCCGGCTAGCAAACGCCAGCCGGAAACAGGAAGCTGCCCCAATTTAGCTGTGGCCCAGAGGATGATGTAATCCATCAAGAGGTTGATGCCCAGGACGACATCGAGGTAAATCACCTGCCTCATAGCCCCAAGCCTGACCTCCGGCACGGTATCTGATGCTTCCGAAACATTCCCCGTGCCGGGGCGCTGGCGACGGCTCCAGATGGGCTCGCCAGCGATCCGTAGGCTCCCCCTCGCGCCTTAAGGCGGGGTTCCCGGCCAATTCGGCATCCTGCCTCGATGGCCGGCCTCGGGCCTCCATGCCCTCGGCCCCGCCTCCGAGCTCGGTCTCGCCAACGGCTCGCAGGGCTCGCCCAAAGTCGCCTTACGCCAGCATCCCCGGCATTTTCATACTTCTTTCGGAAGCACCTGGTATCTAATTATTACCATAGATATGAAATCTGCCCCAGTTTAATGACTAAAAATATTATAGCCAAGTGTTTTGGTAAAATTTGTCAGTATTTAGGTATTAAAAAAGGCGTTTGTAAGAAACGCCTTTTAAAGTTACCGGAATTTAAAGCCTATTTCTTATTAAAATTTAACCCGCTGCCGTGCCTTAAAAAAGCCGGTATATCCAGGTCGTTTAAATCAAAAGGTTTGATCTCGATTTCCCGCGCGGCAGCTACCTGGCGGCTGGCCTCGCTCCTGGGCTCAAAGCCGGTAGCAATAACCGTCACCCTCACTTCGTCCTTAAGATTTTCATCAATAACCGCGCCGAAGATAATATTGGCCTCGGGATCAACGGCCGCCGCAATAATTTCGGCAGCTTCATTGACTTCAAAAAGGGTCAAATTGGGGCCGCCGGTAATGTTGAGCAGGACGCCGCGGGCGCCCTCAATAGAAGTCTCCAGCAAAGGACTGGAGATGGCCATCTTGGCCGCCTCCACCGCCCGCTTCTCGCCGGTCGCCCGGCCGATACCCATTAAAGCCGATCCCGTATCCGTCATTATGGTTTTTACATCGGCAAAGTCCAGGTT
The DNA here is from genome assembly GCA_030445865.1 of Clostridia bacterium. Taxonomy (GTDB): domain Bacteria; phylum Bacillota; class DSM-521; order Neomoorellales; family Neomoorellaceae; genus JASUSV01. The sequence goes on along the minus strand of JASUSV010000003.1, from coordinate 96,645 downwards.
AATCAGGCCGGGCACGGTAATTAAATCGGAGATACCTTGCACGCCCTGGCGAAGGACATCATCGGCGATGCGAAATGCCTCGGTAATGGAGGTCTGCTTATCGGCTACCTGGAGCAGGCGGTCGTTGGGAATGACAATCAGGGTATCTACTTTGGAACGGAGTTCGGCTATGCCGCTTTCCGCCTGCTGCGCCCGCCTGCGCCCTTCGAAGGAAAAGGGACGGGTAACTACGCCGACGGTGAGGGCTCCTACTTCCTTGGCTGCTGCCGCCACCACCGGAGCACCGCCGGTGCCCGTACCGCCGCCCATACCGGCAGTAACAAAGACCATGTCTGCTCCTTGCAGGCGCTGGATCAATTCCTCATAACTTTCTTCCGCCGCTTTTTTGCCGATCTCGGGGTTGGCGCCGGCTCCTAGGCCTTTAGTTAGCTTGGCCCCGATCTGGATTTTCTGTTCCGCCTGGCAAAGGCGCAGGGCCTGGGCGTCGGTATTAACGCTGATAAATTCCACCCCTTTTAACCCCGCACCGATCATACGGTTAATGGCATTACTGCCGCCCCCTCCAACCCCTACTACCTTTATAGTGGCAAACTGGTTAAATTCGCCTTCGTCAAATTCCAGCATCTACATTAACCCCCTTTTCTTCTTCTAACTTAAAAAAACTCCCGCAACCACTCACGGAAACGCTGCCAGAGGTTTCCCAGGGAAAAATGACGAGTTGCCGCTGCCTGGGCGTAGGCCAGGCGCCTGGCGCCGTAAGCCACCAATCCCACCGCCGTTGCATAAGGCGGCGAGGCCACCATATCGCCCAGGCCGCCCATACGGGCCGGGAACCCAACCCGCACGGGCATCTGCAACTGCTCCGCACCTAATTCCGCCATCCCGGCCAACATGGCCCCGCCTCCGCTTAAAATGACTCCGCCGGGTAAAAGCCCGGTAAAAGCCGAGCGTTTTATTTCCTGCTTAACGAGGGTAAAAATCTCCTCTGCCCGGGGCTGCATAATAGCGGCCAGGGTCTTTTTGGAAACGGTGCCTTTGCCCCCGCCTCCTACGCTGGGTACTTCGATAAATTCATTATCGGGCATCAAAGACATCAAGACACAGCCGTGCTCCTTTTTTATTTTCTCCGCCTGGGCAATGGGCGTTCGCAAGCCTACGGCCAGGTCGCTGGTGACGTGATCTCCTCCTATCGGGAGGACGGAAGTAAACCACAAGCTTCCCTGAGCAAAAATGGCTATTTCCGTTGTGCCACCGCCGATATCCACCAGCACGGCGCCCAGCTCCTTTTCCGCCTGATGCAGCACGGCCTCGGCCGAAGCCAGGGGATTTAATACCAGTTCTTCTACCTGCAACCTGGCCCGCTGGACACATTTAAGGGTGTTCAATAAAGCGGCGCTGGCCGCCGTAATGATGACCGCCTCAACTTCCAGCCGCGAACCGGTCATACCAACAGGATCAACGACGCCATCGTAACCGTCAACGATGTATTGCCGCGGCAAAACATGGATGATCTGCTTATCTGCCGTTAGGGGTATTACGCGGGCGGCCTGCAACACCCGCTCTACATCCTCAGGCTGAATCTCTTTATCCTCATTGGCTACGGCCACGACGCCCCGGTTATTCAGGGAAGCAATATGGGGGCCGGTGACACCTACGTAGACCGAACGGATCTCTTCACCGCTCATCCTTTCGGCCTGCTCCACCGCCCGTTCTATGGCGCGGGCAGTATGCTCAAGGTCGATAATAACGCCTTTACGTAAACCGCCGGACAAAGATTCGCCCAGGCCGATGATATCGAAGCGGCCTTCGGCATCAACCTCGGCAATGAGAGCTACGATCTTGCTTGCCCCTATATCCAACCCGGCCACGATATCGCCTTTGGGCAACTTCTGCTCCCCCTAAACCTTTTAAGTCCCCGGAACAACCCTTCGTTTTTAACCACCAAAGAAATTCAACAAAACTTTCACTTTCCCTTTTTTTAGCCGGGATCTTTTTAACGTTTTAATAAATGGCGCCGGATAATGGCCAGATTTTGAAACAGCCGGCTGCCGAATACCAAAACAGCAGCTAGGTAGAGCTCTACACCTAGCTGATCGCCGATATAAGCCAGAAAGGCAGCCATTAAAGTATTAAAGAAAAAGCCGGACAGGAAAATGGCGTTATCGAACTGCTTTTCCATATGGGCCCTGACGCCCCCGAAAACCGAATCCAGGGCTGCCAGTACCGCCACCGATAGGTATTTGGCATAAGCCGCGGGTACCTTAACCGGCAAAAGAAAGCCGATAGCTATACCTATTATAAAGCCCAATAGCGGCAACCACATTTCCTTTCACCTCCGATTTACGGCCTGAACTTGATAACCGGCGGGCCGACAAAACTAACATCGATGTAAGCAATGGCCTTCTGTTGGCCGGCCTGAGTCAATATTTCGCGTATCTGGTCCAACTTCTCCCTTACCCTGCTGCTATCGCCGAATCTTACCTCCACGCCTCCGGCCAAGAACAGGCGCAGGTCTTCCGGCCGGGTACAATTTATCTCTATAACCTGGCCGCGGTCATTAGGGGTCATGTCCGTTAAAACGGCAAGGGACTCGTGTAAACCAGGCGATTTAACCTGGGCTCCCAGGCCGCTTTCCTCCCGAGGTATTTTTACGCCCGTAATCAAGGGGAGGTTCATCTGGCCAACTTTATCCAGGCGTTGCATAACGACTCCTTCTGCATCCAACACTAAAAAGCCCGCGTCGGGCGCGTTAACCATAGCCAGCGGCTGCCGTTCTTTAATGCGAATGATTAGACCCCGGGGCCAGAGGCGGCGGACGCTGACCTCGTCAACAAGCGGGTGGGTGGCCAACCTGTCTTCTATCTTTTTTAATTCCAGGTGCCACAGGTTGACTCCGGGATTCACTCCCGCCAGGGAGCGGATTTCTTCCGGCTTAACTTTCTGCGCGCCCTCTACTTCAATATCAGCCAAAGAAAAAAAGCTGGAATTAAAAAAGAAATATAAGGCCACTACGCTTAAAAGAAATAAGAGCAGCTTGCGGCCACGCTTGCGGCGCCTGCGGGCCAGGCGCTTGGAAGCAGCCATACCTTCACCCCGGTTTTAAAAGCATTATAGCAAAAGCCTGAGGCATGTCCAAGTTAAACCCAAAAAAGAGCCTTTAAGTTTATATTTTCTCCCGCCAAATCCTGGCGCCCAGGCCCTGCAACTTGGCTTCGAATTGCTCGTAACCCCGATCTAAATGCTGCAAACCCTCCAAATAAGTGGTACCCTCGGCTACCAGGCCGGCAAGGGCCAAGCCTGCTCCGGCACGCAGGTCGGAAGCTTCTACGCAGGTGCCGCTCAAGGAATTTACCCCCGTAACCACGGCCACGCAACCTTCTATTTTAATATCGGCACCCATACGCTTAAACTCAGAGGCATGCTTAAAACGGCGCTCAAAGATGCTCTCGCAGATGATGCTGGTGCCTTCGGCCAGGGTCATAAGGGCCATAATTTGCGGCTGCATATCGGTGGGAAACCCCGGATAAGGCAAAGTTTTGCAGTCTACAGCCCGCAGGCGGCTTGGGCCGCGGAGAAAAATTTCGGTGCTATATGGATGCACATCGGCGCCCATCTCCCTCAACTTGGCCAAAACCGACGCCAGGTAATAGGGATTGATATTTCTAACCAGGATTTCGCCGCCGGTTATGGCTGCGGCCGCCAGGTAAGTCCCGGCCTCAATACGGTCCGGAATTATACTATGTTCCGCCCCCTGTAAATTTTTTACACCTTCGATAGTAATAGTATCGCTACCGGCACCCTGGATGCGAGCCCCAATTTTATTTAAAAAGTTTTGCAAATCCACAATTTCTGGCTCCCGCGCCGCATTATAAATATGGGTTATTCCTTCGGCCAGCACGGCGGCCATCATGATATTTTCCGTAGCCCCCACGCTAGGAAAATCCAGGTGAATGTCGGTTCCCTGTAAAGATTCGGCTTCAGCTTCGATAAAACCGTATTCTTCTTTTATCCGCGCCCCTAAAAGCCTGAAGCCTTTCAGATGAAGATCCATAGGGCGGGCGCCGATTTCACATCCCCCCGGGTAAGCAACTTTAAAGCGCTGGAAACGCCCCAGCAAAGGGCCCATAACCAAATTGGAAGCCCGCAGGCGGCGTATTAGATCCGGCTCTATTTCCACGGGTTCCGCATGGGCGGCATCAACGGTTAAAACCCTTCCCTGCAGCCGGCATTCGGCTCCCAAACCTGCCAGAACCCGGCACATAACTTTAACATCTAAAAGATCGGGCACGTTGTCAAAAATACATAACCGGGAGGTTAAAAGGGCAGCCGCCATAATCGGTAAAATAGCATTTTTAGCTCCGCTGGTGGTTACTTCGCCCGCTAACTTCTTTCCGCCGACAATGACCAACCTCTCCACTTCAACCCCCTCCCCCGCCCTTAAGGGTCAATCTCCCCAAACCTCGATTTCCAACTCCAGCAAAATGCCGGACTGTTTCCAAACGGCCTCCCTTATCCGCTCGATGAGAAATAATATCTCCCGGGCCGAAGCCCCGCCGCGATTGACAATAAAGTTGGCGTGCTTGACCGCTACCTCGGCCCCGCCGCAGCGCCAACCTTTGGCGCCTATAAGCTCAATGAGCCTGCCGGCAAAGTCCCCCGGCGGGTTTTTAAAAATGCTACCGGCGTTGGGGTATTCCAGGGGTTGGGTTTGGCGGCGCCGGGCCAGCCGGTTGGCGACCTTTTGCTCTAGCTCGGCGCGGTTGCCCGAACCCAGGCGCAGTTCGGCGCCCAAAACTACCAGTTTGTCTTGCAAAACCCTGCTGTGCCGGTAACCGAAATCCAACTCCCCTTTACGCAGAACGTTGATTTCCTCGCCCTTCAATACCCATACGGCATGCACGAGGTCCCCCAGACTTTTCTCGGGCGTGCCTGCGTTCATAGCCACCGCACCGCCCAGGCTGGCCGGGATGCCGGCCAAGTATTCCAGGCCGGCTAGAGAATTTTTAACGGTAAGCGCCACCAGTTGGGGCAAAGAAACTCCGGCGCCTGCCCGGACCAGTTCTCCTTCTATTTCTAGCTTTCTAAGGGAGGTCATTTTCACCACTACCCCGCGGACGCCGGCATCGGTTACTAGAATATTAGAACCGTTTCCCAGGATGTACGCCGGCAGGCCTTTGCGGTCCGCGAAATCCAAGCAAGCCCTGACTTCATGGCAATCGGCCGGCTCAGCGAAGATGTCCGCCGGTCCGCCTACGCGCAAAGTAGTATGCTTGGCAAGGGGTTCCAGGGCGCAGACCCTGCCCCTAATTTCCCTGGACAGTTCGCCGGCTAACTCCAGTGCCTTCATAGCTCTTTTACCAAGCTGTGACTTATTTTCCAAACATCTCCTGCCCCCAGGGTTAAAATAAGATCGCCTTTAGCGGATTCCTTGCGTAAATAATCCAGAGTCTCTTCCTGGGTAGGCAAATATAGAACCCTGGGTTGCCCGGCCTCTCGTAACGCCTGGACGATGAGCCCGGCAGTAACCCCTGGCAGGGGATGTTCCCCGGCCGCATAAATGTCATTAACGATAACTATATCCGCCTGCCGGAAGGCGCGGCCAAAATCCCGGTAAAGAAACTTGGTGCGGGTATAACGATGTGGCTGGAAAACGGCGACAATGCGCCTGGCCCCTACCTGGGAGGCGGCTGAAAGCGTGGCCCGAATCTCGGTGGGGTGATGGGCGTAATCGTCTACCACCCAGATGTTATTTTCGCCGTGCAGGACCTGGAAGCGGCGCTCTACACCCCGGAAGGAGGCCAAACTTTCCCGAATTTTGGCCCATTCCACGCCCAAATTCGTGGCGACGGCCGCAGCAGCCAGAGCATTGAGCACGTTATGGCGGCCGGGAACATTAAGCTCTAACCACCCCAGTTCCCTGCCACCCGAATTAACCCTGGCCCGGCTGCCCAAACCGTTAAAGCGTATTTCAGTAGCCTCAAGATCGCCTCCAACCTCTAACCCATAAGTAACTACCCGGCAGGGCAAATCCAGGGCCAACCTGCGCAAGTTGGGATCATCGGCGCAAAGTACGGCAAAACCGTCCGGCTTGGTCTGCCGGAGGTAAGCTTCAAAAGCCTCAATAATGTTTTCGACGCTGCCGTAGTGGTCGAGGTGGTCATCTTCGATGTTGGTGGCTACGGCAACCCATGGTCTAAGATAAAGAAAAGAGGCATCGCTTTCGTCGGCTTCCGTTACCAGGTAGTCGCTTTTGCCCAAATAAGCATTGCCGCCTATTTCGGGAACATTGCCGCCCACCAGGACGGTGGGATCGAATCCGGCCCGCAACAAAGTTAACGCGATCATGGCCGTTACCGTGGTTTTACCGTGCGCGCCGGCAACGGTAATACCCCGGTAGGGTTGCATAAATTCGGCAAGCAGCTCGCCCCTTTTAATTACCGGCAACCCACGTTGGCGGGCTGCCGTAACTTCAGGATTATCAGGAGGAATAGCTGATGAAACGACCACTCTGCGGACGCCCGGCGACAGATTTTCCACTGCGTGGCCGGTGTTCACCGTTGCCCCCAGGGAAGCCAAGCGCTGCATAACGCCGTTTTCTTTGAGATCGGAGCCGGAAACGCGGTAACCTTTACCGAGCAAAACCTGCGCCAGCGCGCTCATTCCCACTCCGCCGATGCCTACGAAGTGGAGCCATTCCTTTTCTCCCAAGTCTTTCATCTCCTTTCCGTCAGGGGTCCCCACGCCGGCCACTATAGACACTTGCATAATATGCGCCAGATTTTCGGGCGGTTACTGGGCTTGTCCCCAAAAAATTTAAAACCTGCCGGCGGCCAGGATGACTTTTATTATCTCCTCCAGGGCTCGGGGTTTTCCCAGAGCCGCAGAAGCTACGGCCATGGCCGCCAGTTTCTGCCTGTCCTCTAAGAGTCGCTGGACCGCTTCCCACAGCCGGTGTCCTCTTAACTCGCGATCCGGGATTACCATGGCCGCGCCTTTACGCGCCAGGAAGCGGGCGTTATGTTCCTGGTGGTTGGCGGCAGCATAAGGATAAGGGATAAGGATGGCCGGCAGCCCCCGGGCCGTAATTTCGGCTAAAAAGGAGGCTCCTGCCCGCCCGATTACCAGATCGGATGCGGCCAGGGCATATTCCATTTCATAAAGGTAGGGCAATAGTCTAATATTGCCATTAGCATCCAATCTTATACCTGCTTTTTCTACTTCATGCCGTACAGCCTCATAGCCGTTTTGTCCAGTAAGATGGATCAGGGCAATATCGGGCCTGCGGGCTACTTCCCGGATTACCGGCAGCATAGCTTCGTTTAAGCTTTTAGCGCCCTGGCTGCCTCCCGTCGCCAGGAGTACGGTCTGGTCAGGGCGGAAGTTGAAAAATCTCCGCCCTTCATCGGCGCTGGTCTGCAGAATCTCAGACCGTACCGGCAGGCCGGTTACTACAATCTCTGGCCTCCGGGGCAAACGGTGGGTAGCTTCGGCAAAAGTGAGGCAAACCGTGCGGGCAAATTGCGCCAGCACGCGGTTGGTTAGGCCGGGATGGGCGTTTTGCTCGTGCAGTACCAGGGGGATCTTTAAAAAGGCCGCCGCCAGGCATACCGGCCCGCAGACGTAACCTCCGGTGCCCACCACTACCCCCGGCCGGAAACGGCGCAAAATAGCCAGGGCCTGAGCCAATCCCACAGCCAACCGTCCCAAACGGGGTATATTGCGCCAGAAAAGCCGGCGCTCGAAACCCTCTACGGTAATGGTAGTAAAATTAAAACCGGCCTGGGGAACTACCCGGGCTTCCAGGCCTTTCTTCGTGCCCACATAGAGAATCTCGGCCCCGGAAACTGCCTCCCTCAAGCCGCGGGCAATTGCGAGGGCCGGATAAACGTGGCCCCCCGTTCCGCCGCCGGTGACCAAAAAACGCAAAGCCAACACCTCGCCCGTTAACCTCTAACGTAACGGGAAACGTTTAGGAGGATACCGATACCCAGCATAGAAAAAAGCAGCGAAGAACCGCCGTAACTTACCAGAGGCAAAGTTATACCAGTTATGGGCAGCAGGCCGGTAACTACACCCATATTAATAAGCGCCTGCAGCATAATCATAATAGTTATTCCCGCCGCTAACAAGGAGCCGAAAGAATCCGGAGCGTTCAAGGCCACTCTTAACCCCCGCCATACCAGCACAAAAAAAAGCAAAATAACTACCGCTGCCCCTATAAAGCCCAATTCTTCGCTCAAAATGGCAAAAATAAAGTCGGTATGCCTTTCGGGAACATAAAAAAGTTTTTGCTTTCCCTGGCCCAGACCGACCCCGAAAAGACCGCCCGAGCCTACCGCCAGCAGCGACTGGATGTACTGGTAGCCGGTTCCCGAAGGATCGGCCCACGGGTTTAAAAAGGCCAGAAAGCGGGCCATGCGGTAAGGGGCGATAGCAATGGCCGCCGCCACGCCAGCTAGGCCCAACGCCAAAAGCATCAGCAAGTGCTCCCTCCTGGCCCCGGCAACGGCCAGCATTAAATACACCGTACCGGCAACTGCCGCCGCCGTTCCCAGGTCCGGTTGGGCCAGTATCAAAATACATACCACGGTAAGCAAAAGTAAATACGGGAGCAGATCGCGCCAGAAAGAATTGAGGCTTTTCTTGACCTCAGCCAAACTGTAGGCAATAAATATCACCATAGCCAATTTTATAACTTCCGAAGGCTGGAAAGACAGAGTCCCTACCCCCAGCCAGCGGCTGGAGCCCTTCGCTTCAATCCCCACCAGGAGGACTAAAATAAGTAAAAAAAGGGCGAGCACTAAAAAAGGAACAGCCAGGCGGCGCAGTTCCCGGTAATCGAATTGTTGGACAAAAAAGAGACCGGTCAAGCCGAGGGCCGCCCACAGTAGCTGGCGCTTCAGGAAATAATATGGATCTCCATAAAGTTGTTCGGAAGTGACAATGCTGGAACTCAACACCATAATAATACCTATAGACAGCAAAAGGAGCGTGGCCAAAAAAATACCGAAGTCCGGGACTCCAGCGCGGCGCCCCATGATTACTTACCCCCTTCCAGCGCCCTTACCAATTGTTTAAAAATTTCCCCCCGCTCCTCATAATTCCGGAACATATCCCAACTGGCGCAGGCCGGCGAAAGCAAAACTATATCGCCCCATTCCGCCAAGCTGGCCGCCTGGTTTACGGCACCGGCAAAATCCCCTGCCAAGTGAATATTGCTCAAACCGGCCTTACGCGCGGCGCGGGCGATCAAAGGCGCCGTTTGACCTATTAATACCAGGTGCTTAACCTTACCCTTCATTTTCTCCGCTAGAAGATCAAAATCGCTGCCCTTGTCGTAGCCGCCGGCAATCAAAATTATAGGGGCTTCGTAAGCTTCCAGGGCCTTGATGGTTGCATCCGGGTTGGTTCCTTTAGAATCGTTTATATAGCGGACGCCGGCAATCTCGGCCACCGGCTCCAAACGGTGGGGCACACCGGCAAAAGTCTGCAGAGTCCGGGCCAGCGAGGCAGGGTCGATGCCCAGGACCCCAGCTACGGTAACCGCCGCCAGGGAATTTTCCAGGTTATGGCTTCCCGGTAGCGATAAAGAGACCACCGGGCAAACTGAACGGGGGCCACCCCCCAGGTCGATGACTATCTCCCCATCCCTTGTATAACTTCCCCGTTCCAGCCGGCTTTGGCGGCTAAAGAAAACCGCCTCTGCCGGGACCCGAGCCGCCAGGGCCCGGACTTCCGGATCATCGTAGTTTAATACGGTGACATCCTCGGGACCCTGACGGGAGAAGATTCTTGCCTTGGCTTCCCGGTAACGCTCAAAAGTCTCGTGGCGGTCGAGGTGGTCGGGGGTAATATTAAGGATTACTGCTATATGGGGATTAAAAGTTTCAGTTGTTTCCAATTGGAAACTACTCACTTCGCAAACCACGAAGTCGCCGGGCTGAATTTCCCGGATTTTTTCCGTAAGGGGTATACCTATGTTGCCCGCCACCGTTACCCTGCAACCGGCATCCTTCAAAATCTGGTTGATGAGGGCGGTGGTCGTAGTTTTGCCGTTGGAACCGGTTACGGCAATGAGTTTTACCTTATCCGGCAAGAGCCGGTAAGCCAGCTCCAGTTCGCCCCATACAGGTATTCCCATTTCCCTGGCCTGCGCTAAAGGCGGCTCCCGCAAGGGCACGCCCGGGCTGGTAATTACCAGGTCCGGTTTAATGCAACCCACTTCGGGATACCCGCCACTGATAACCTGCACGGCAAAGCCATCCAGGCCGTTCAAATCGAGATCAGCCAGTTTTTTATGATCGCAGGCTATAACTGTGGCTCCCAAAGCCGACAGCGCTTTGGAAACGGCCAGCCCGCTCTTGCCCAGGCCTACAACTAAAACTTTTTGCTTCCGCCAATCCATTCCGAGATCTTATCCTTTCGAAAATTAGATTAAGCTCAACCCCAGAACAGCAAAAATTATCGCCAGGAACCAGAAAAAGAATACCACTCGCGTTTCCGGCCAGCCGAGCAACTCAAAATGGTGGTGAAGGGGACTCATCCGGAAAAACCTGCGCCCGGTCAAACGAAAAAAGACCACCTGGATAATTACCGATAGAGTCTCCAGGACATAGATGCCGCCCAGGAGCGGCAGAACCATTTCGGTCCGGGTGAGCAAAGCCAAGGCGCCGATAGCCCCGCCTAATGCCAGGGATCCGGTGTCACCCATAAAAATACGCGCCGGATGAAAATTATACACCAAAAACCCCGCGCATCCTCCTGCCAGGGCTAAGGTAAATATTACCAGATCTATCTTGTCCAAAAAAAGGCCAATTAAAAAATAGGCCAGGGCCACCCAAAAGGTTACGCCGGCGGCCAGACCGTCCAGGCCGTCGGTTAGGTTCACGGCGTTACCGGCGGCCACCATAAGCAGGCAGGCAAAAGGAATATAAAGCCAGCCTAGGTGCCATTGCCAGCCCAGGACGGGCACTGTCAAGTCCGTTCCCCGCCCGGCCAAAAATACTACCGACGCGCCTACGGCCAAGCCGAGGATAATCTGCCCGCCTAATTTTTGGCGGGCCAGAAGGCCCAGAGGACGGCGCAGGACTACTTTTAAGAAGTCGTCGGCAAACCCTATCAGGGCAAACCCCCAGGTGGCCAGCAGCAATATCCAGATTTCCGGCGTCGGCGGCGCCAGGAGAAGAGTGGCCACCGAAGTGCCGATCAGGAATAGCAGGCCGCCCATGGTCGGCGTCCCTGCTTTAGCCAGGTGACTCCGCGGCCCGTCGCTGCGCACGTTCTGGCCGGCCCGCAGGCGCGTTAAAAGAATTATCCCCGGCCAGCCCACGATAAGAGTAGTACCGGCAGCCAGCGCTAGAGCCAATAGACCAGCTTGCAACACTTAATTTCCTTCTCCCAATCCTAAAGCCGTTAAGACTTTTTCCATAGCCATGCCCCGGGAACCTTTTACCAGGACCACATCTCCCGGCCGCAACAACTCCCTAAGACGGGCAGCGGCCTCCCGGTGGTCGTCAAAGCAGGCTATTCTCTCCGCCGGCATCCCTCCGGCCCGCGCGCCGGAAGCCAGTTCCCGCGCCAGCGATCCTACGGTGATTAAATAAGCGAGGCCGAGCCCTGCCGCTGCTTCACCTACCTCAAAATGTAGCCTAGCAGCTTCCGGGCCGAGTTCCAGCATGTCGCCCAGGACGGCGAGCCTGCGCTCCCCTTGGAGCTCGCTCAAAACCCGGAGGGCGGCCAGCATAGAATCCGGATTGGCGTTATAGGCGTCATTGAAAATGAGGCTGCCGTTGGGGCCGGCAATAAAGTTCTGGCGCAGGTCCTCGGCCGGCCATTCCTTTAAGCCCGGGATTGCCTCGTCCAAGTCCAGCCCCAGCCCCCAGGCTACGGCCAGGGCGGCGGCGGCGTTTAAAACATTATGGCGCCCGGGCATAGGCAGGGCTACTTCCCAAAGGCGGCCGCCAACTTCTAACCCAAACTTGCTGTCCCGGCCGGCTGAGGCGGCAACGTCCCGCACCCGGACCTCGGCTTCAGGAGAGAATCCGTAAAAGATAACCCGCGCCGGGGAACTTAAAGCCAGCCGGCGGCACCAGGCGTCATCGGCATTGAGCACGGCCAGGCCAGTTCTGGGGAGGGCCGCCAGCAATTCTCCCTTGGCCCGGGCGATGGCCTCTTTGGAACCCAGGCGGCCCAGGTGGGCGGCTCCAATATTGGTAATCACCCCGATGTCCGGCCGGGCCAGGCGGCAAAGGGCGGCAATTTCGCCCGGGGCGCGCATGGCCATCTCCAGCACCGCCACCCGGTACCCCTTATCTAGCTGTAAAAGGGTTAGAGGGAGGCCGATTTCATTATTAAAATTACCCGGGGTTTTAAGGACCGGTCCGAACCGGCCCAGAACGGCGGCGATGAGATCCTTGGTGGTCGTTTTCCCGCTGGAGCCGGTGACGCCTATTACCGGCAGGTTAAACCTACCCCGGTACCAGGCGGCTAGGGATTGCAGGGCCTGCAGGGTATCGGGAACCAGGACCAGCGCCGGCGGCGCAGCACCCTCAGGTCGCCGGGAGATTACCGCCGCCGCCGCTCCCCGCGCTGCGGCAATCTCAAGAAAATCGTGGCCGTCGAAACGCGGCCCCTTTAAGGCAAAAAAAACCTCCCCGGGTTTAAGGGTGCGCGTGTCGGTACTTATTCCCTGAATCTTAAGGGAACCGTCGCCGGAAAGGAGGCGGCCGCGCGTTCCACAACAGACATCCTCAACGGTCAGAGGCAACATAGCCCAGTTTCTCCAGCTCCTCTCTGGCCACCTGGCGGTCATCAAAAGGCAAAACTTTATCTTTAACGATCTGGTAAGTCTCATGGCCCTTGCCGGCAATTAAAACCGTATCCCCCGGACGGGCCAGGCTCAAAGCGGCTGCAATGGCCTGGCGGCGGTCCGCTATTTTTTCGTAGGCAGCGCCCGGAACCCGGCGGACGCCGGGCTCGATTTCGCCGATAATAGCTTCCGGGTCTTCGCTGCGGGGGTTATCGGAAGTTATAAAACAGTAATCGCTCCCGCGGGCCACGGCCTCGCCCATTAGGGGCCTCTTGCTCCGGTCGCGGTCGCCGCCGCAGCCGAATACGGTAATGATCCTGCCGGGAGTAATTTCCCGTGCCGCCCGGAGGACGTTTTCCAGGCCGTCGGGAGTATGAGCATAATCTACGATCACGCTGAACGGCTGGCCGCAGTTTACCCGTTCAAAGCGGCCCGGAACGCCTTTAACCCGGCTTAAAGCGGCAACAACGGCCTCCATGCCGCACCCTTCGGCCAGGGCCGCCGTGCAGGCAGCCAGGGCATTATAAACGTTAAAAAGCCCGGTTAATTGCAAATCCAGGTAAGCTTTACCTTGGAAGGTGTTAATTTTCAGCCGCGTTCCATCGGGGCGTATCTCGATTCCCGTCGCCTGCACATCGGCCTCCTGCTCACAACTGTAAGTGAGCACCGGTACGCGGCACATCTGCCGCAAAGCCGGCGTATGAGGATCGTCGGCATTAAGAACGGCATGTTTGGGCCCCTTTTTCTCGCCCTCGCCTAAACTTTGAAAGAGCAGGGCTTTAGTTTGAAAATATTCTTCTAAATCGCGGTGAAAATCCAAGTGATCCTGAGTTAAATTAGTAAAAACGGCGGTGTCGAACTCGCAGGCATGGACTCTTTTTAAAGCCAGGGCGTGGGAAGAAACTTCCATTACCACACTTTGAACCCCGGCGGCGACCATTTCTTTAAGCAAAAACTGCAGGTCGAGAGATTCCGGCGTTGTATGTTTGGCCGGCAATTGCCTCCCGCCTACCCAGTTGCCCACAGTACCGATAAGGCCACAGATTTGCCCGGCCTCCTCTAAAACCGCCCGGACCAGGTGGGTAGTAGTGGTCTTGCCGTTCGTGCCGGTAACTCCTATCAACCGACAGCGGCGGGAAGGGTAATCATAAAATCTGGCCGCCACTTCTGCCAAGGCCTGCCGGGAATCCGCAACCCTGACCCAGGCCAGGCCGGGAGGCACTTCCACCGTACCCGCTATTATGGCCGCCGCTGCTCCCCGCTCGGCGGCGGCTTGCAAATAAAGGTGGCCGTCGGTTCGGAAACCCTTGATGGCCACAAAAACATAGCCGGGTTGGATGGCCCGCGAATCGTAATGGATACCGGAAATATCTATATCCTGGTTGCCACCCCGCTCGATAACCGGCAGGCCGGTGGTCAAAGCGCTGAATTTTAACAAGATAATATGCCTCCCGCTATGCCTTTAAGGAAATTTCTTCCTATGAAGTTATTCTTGCCAGCCCATAATAATTTATTCGGCGCGGAGCTAACGTTTAAGGTCCCATCGCTTCCCGGGCCGGCTCCTGGAAAATTACCTTTACCTGGGCACCCGGGGAAACTCGCGTACCCGGCACCGGCTGCTGCTCCGCCGCCTTACCGGTGCCCTGGGGTACCAATCTCAACCCGTAAGCTTCCAGAACTTCGGCGGCTTCCGGTAAGCGCAGCCCGGTTATATCCGGCACCAGTGGTCGGCTGTTATTGCCTTGTAAATATAATATCACTTTTGTCCCCGGTGGTACTATAGCCCCAGCTTTAGGAGTTTGAGCAACTACCACCGTACCTTCCCCTTCCGGGCGGGCCACCAGACCCAATTTCTGGAGTTCTTCCCGGGCTTCGTCCAGACTTTTACCTACCACATTGGGTACCGTAACCGGGACTTTATTCTCTTCCTTTTTGGCATCATACTGAGGCGGCACCTCCAGATAGCGTAGGGCATCGGCCATTACTTTTTGGAAGATGGGGGCCGCTACCGTACCACCGTAATAGGGATAGCCCTGGGGTTCATCTATAACTACCAGCCCGAGCAGGCGGGGGTTATTAACCGGAGCAAAACCTAAAAAAGAAGCAACGTATTTCCCCGGCTGGTAGCCGCCGGGCCCGGGCTTCTGAGCTGTGCCTGTCTTTCCTCCCACACGGTAGCCCGGGATGTAAGCGTTACGGCCCGTGCCCTCGGCCACCACCCCTTCCAAGAGTTCCGCTACCTTGCGGGCCGTTGCGGGAGAGATAACCCGGCGCACGACCTCGGGCTCGTAGCGCCTTACCACCTCGCCCTCGGCATCAAGCACTTCTTTAACCAGGTGCGGCCTTATAAGTTTCCCGCCGTTGGCTATCGCCGCCGCCGCCGTTGCCAGTTGGATGGGCGTGACCGCAATTCCTTGTCCCATGCCGATTGTGGCTATATTGATCGGCTTTAACTCCTGCCGGCTTATCATTAACCCCGTTGCCTCGCCGGTCAGATCAATGCCGGTAGGCCGACCGAAACCGAAGGCCTCAATATAGTCGTAGAAAAGGCCGGGCTTTTTTTCCTCCAGCCTTAAAGCGAGGGTAATAAAAACGGGGTTGCAGGAATTTTTGACGCCTTCGGCAAAAGTCTCACTGCCGTGGCCCAAGGGGAAAGTCCAGCAGCGCAACATTTCCCCGGCAACTTTGATATACCCGGGGCAGTAAAACCTTTCTTCCGGCCGGACAACACCTTCTTCCAAAGCCGCCGCCGTGGTAATAATCTTAAAAGTCGAGCCCGGCTCGTAGGTATCGCGCACAAGGGGGTTGCCCCAAATTTCCGGGGGGTAGACATCGTATTTATTGGGATCGAAGGCCGGCCGGCTGGCCATAGCCAGTATCTCACCGGTATTGGGGTCCATGATCAAGATGCTAGCTTTGCGCGGCTTAGTAGGGCTGGCGGCGATATTGTCCAGCTCGCGCTCGGCAATGAACTGGATATTTTCGTCAAGGGTTAAAACCAGGCTGTAGCCGTTCTGTGGGGGTATATAGCGGTGGACTGCCTGGGGAATCTCGTGGCCGATGGCGTCGAATTCCATGACAATTTTGCCCGGCACGCCCCGGAGCTCTTTTTCATACATTACTTCCAGGCCTTCTAAACCCTGGTTGTCGCTGCCGGCAAAACCCAGCACATGAGCTGCCAGAGGCCCGTTCGGGTAATAGCGCCTGTTTTCGGGAACTACTTCGATGCCGGGTAATTTTAAATCCTTAATTTTTTGCGCCTGCTGGAACTCCACCTTGCGCGCTACAAACTCGAAACCGGTGTTCCGGGTTATTTTTTCTAGAACTTTATCTTCCGGCAGGTTTAAGATGGCTGCTAGTTGGGCGGCTATCTCTTTCTCCCGTCCCGAGCGCTTGACTTCAGGAGGGAAGGCGCCGATGTAGTCGGTGGCTATGCTTATGGCCAGCTCGCGCCGGTTGCGGTCGTAAATTATCCCCCGCTGGGGCATTACGGGAACTTCGTTAAGGCGGTTTTCCAGGGCCATTTGCCTTAATTCGTCGCCACGGACAAACTGGAGCCAGACCAGGCGAAAAGCAACAATTAACAATCCGAGGCTTAAAAGAAAAAAGACGACCAGGAGACGTTTTCTGATGATAATATTAACCTGCAACTTTCTCGCCCCTTGCGGAAGCGCCCTTATTTTTAGGGTAGAACCACAGCTTCTGCCGTTTTCCCGGGAAATAAATGTTTCAGGGCCCCGCCTAGGTCGGCCAATACCTGCCGCCCCCCTTTGACATTATCTTCATGCACCTCGGCAGGAGCAACAGGGGGGGTTTCGGTAACTTCTTTTGCCGGCTCCGGCGAGGTTGCCGGTAAAAAACAGATCTGATCGCTCTTCGGCCTGACCAGGCCCAGGCGGGAAGCCTGGGCAGCAATTCTCTCCGGAGATTTAAGCCGGGCTATTTCCAGGTGCAAACGCTGGTTTTCCCTTTCCAGCCCGCTTATTTCCCGTTTCAACTGGGCAACGGCATAACCTTGTACTATCAGCCGGGCGGCCTGCATGGTTACCAGGAGGCCGAGAATAAACCCCGCCAGTACCATGCCTATAATAAGCAGCTTAAAATTGCGGGCTTTTTGCAGCTCCTTCCTCCAGTCCGGCAAATAGCCTGGGGCAACGTCGGGCCGGGAAACGGCGTGCCTAGGTGTTGCTGCTAACAAGTTTATTCACCTTCCTTGTCCGTTAGAACTCGCCGCGCCACCCGTAATTTGGCGCTGCGGGAGCGGGGATTGGCCTCCTGCTCTTCCGCTGAAGGCAAAATGGGTTTACGGTTAACGGGTTCTAAAATTTTACGCCGGCCACAACTGCAGACCGGCAGGCCGGGAGGACAGGTGCATTGGCCGGCGAGCCGCTTAAAGATTTGCTTCACTATCCTATCTTCTAAGGAATGAAAGGAAATTACGCCCACCCGGCCACCGGGTTTAAGAATCTTTTCCAGGGAAAGAAGCACGCGCCTTAATTGGCCTAATTCATCGTTCAAAGCAATCCGGAGGGCTTGAAAGGTCTTTTTGGCGGGATGATGTCCGACCTTTCGAGCCCCTGCCGGAATTGCTGCCTTGATAACTTCTACTAATTCCGTCGTCGTTTCTAGGCGCTTTCGCCGCCGCGCAGCGCAGATGAAAGCGGCAATCCTGCCCGCCCAGCGCTCTTCGCCATACTCCCAAATTATCCGCGCCAACTCTTCTTGCTCCCAGGTATTGACTATGTCCGCTGCCGTCAGGTCTCCCCTGGGATCCATACGCATATCCAAAGGGCCCGTCCATTGATAGCTAAAACCCCGGCGCGGGTTTTCCAACTGGAAAGAAGATACTCCCAGGTCGAGCAAAAGGCCGTCGATTCCTTCCAGGCCTAACTCCGGTAAAAGCGAAGGCAGCTGGCCGAACTCGGCCTGGATTAAAGTTACCGAGGGAAAAAAAGGCGATAAAGCCTTTCGCGCAGCTTCAATGGCTTCCGTATCGCGGTCGAGGCAAATTAGCCTCCCTCCCGGAAGAAGGCGCCGAATCAGGGCGAGGCTGTGCCCTCCTCCTCCCACCGTGCCGTCTACGAAAACCTCCCCCGGATGAGGGTCCATGATATTTATAACTTCTGATAATAGTACCGGCTGGTGCCTGAACTCCACCTTAAACACCTAGATCGACGAGTTTTTCCGCCAGCTCGGCAAATTGGCCGGCGGTCCGGGCGCAATAGTCTAACCAGAAACTTTGATTCCAGATCTCAATGCGTGAAGAAACGCCGGCAATGACCACTTCTTTCTCTAACCGGGCGTATTCCCTTAGGTTCTGAGGTAAGAGTATTCTACCCTGGCGGTCAAACTCGCATTCACAGGCGCCGGAGAAAAAAAAGCGAACAAAAGCTCGGACATCGGCGCGGGTAAAAGGCAGGGCTTTGAGTTTTTGCTCTATCATTGCCCATTCGGAAAAAGGGTAGCCAAAAAGACAGTTATCCAGGCCCTTGGTTAAAATAAACCTTTCTCCCAATTCTTCCCGAAAACGGGCCGGGATGGTAAGCCTTCCTTTTTCATCGACGCTGTGCTGGTACTCCCCCATGAACACGGGTTAAGCCCTACTTTCCCGCCACAATGTTCCACTTTATACCACTTTCCACCACTATATTCTACGCAGCTAGCCCGGATTCCTGCTGCCCCGAAAAAGAGACAATAAAAAAACCCGCTTTTTCAGCGGGCTTTTTATACGGCAATTTAAAATCCGCTTCCCGGCGGGTCCCGGCCGCTTCACCCGGTTGCCGGCGCTTTCCATCCGGGCTCTTCTAAATTTTGTTTTGCTGTAAATACCCCGCCAGCTCGGCAGTGAGGCGGTAAATGTGCTCGGCCAGCTCCGGCTCCAGAGTGCCGGTGCCGCAGGTGGGAGTTATCAAGGCCTGCTTTAATAAAAGCTCCCCCGGTACGCCGCGGCGCGCCAGCGCTTCAAAATACTCCTCCAGCCGCCGCGAAAGGCTCATAGGGGTTTCCTTCCAAGCCTGCTCATAGGTAGGCACAAGGCCCCAGGCCAGAACGCCGCCCTCTTTTAGGAAAGTTTTAACTTCGGAGGCAAAAACCAGCAGGGAAGTGAAAAAATTATAGGCATCTAAGCTAACGATGCGGTAGCCGGCTTCGAAAAAGATCGGCCATTCCACGCCGCTGCAGGAATGTACCCCCGGTATACCGCCGCCGGCAATGATCGCCCCGGCTATCTCCTTGAGGGCTTCCACCAGATCCTGCCACTGGATGGCAACATGGCCGGAAGTGCCGTAAGCGGATATGGCGGGATCATCTACGAAAATTATTACCGGCAGCCCAAACCGGGATAACTGCTGGATTTGCCAGCGAGCCTGCAAAGCAGTAGTTTTAACCAGTAAATCCCTCAGCTGTGGCTCATAAAAAGCAGGCCGCCCGGTCCCATCTGTCAGGTAAAGCCCGGCCGTTACCGGCCCCGCTACCTGGCCTTTTAGAAAACGGGCCTCCCCCGTGCCCTGCGCCTCCAGGTCTTGCAGGAAAGCATAAAAACCCACTGCCGCCCTTTCGGGAATACTAAAGCCTGAAAGCGCCTCCATCCCGCCTTCCTCTAACTGGAGGTAAAAGCCGTAAAAAGCTGTAAGTCTTTCAGTCCAGCCGTCTTCTAGGGCGGTAAAATAGGGCATGGCACCCTCTTCTTCTTTAATTAAACCCAGCCTGATAAGAGGGGCTAGGCTTTGGAATAAAAAATGTTCCTCGTGGCCCCGGAGGGGAAGTTGGGGCCAGTGGGGTATGGCAGGCAAACATTCCCGGATGAGCTTTAAAGCGGGGCCCGGTTCCCTGTAGGGCAGGCTGCCTATACCGCAGGGGGTAAAATTGCCTGGCAAATCCGTTTTCATACTGGCAAAACCTCTTCTCGCGCAAAAATTACAATTTACCGCAGGCAGGGCAATTAGGGTTGCGCTCCGCTTTTACTTCCCGGAAACGCATATCCAGGGCGCTAAAAAGCAACAGGCGGCCGACGAGATTCCGTCCCACGCCCAGCAGGAGCTTGATGGCTTCCGCGGCCTCGAGAGTCCCGATGACGCCCGGCACTACACCTATTACGCCCAACTCACGGGTACCGGGCACGGCGCCGGGCGGCGGGGTTTCCGGAAAAATACAGCGGTAGCAGGGTCCTAGGCCGGGCCTAATGGTCATAATCAAACCGTCCCATTGTAAAACGCCCCCTTCGATAAGGGTTTTCCCGACGGCGACGCAGGCATCGTTTAAAAGATACCGGGAAGCAAAATTATCCACGGCTCCGATGATTATATCGTAGTCGCGGATAATGGCTTTTACGTTGTTTTCATCCAGGCGCTGGTGGTAGGTCCGGACCTTTATTTCGGGGTTCAGCGCCAGCAGGGTTTCGCGGCCGGATTCTACCTTGGGCCTACCCAGCCTCCCGGTATGGTGGAGTATCTGGCGCTGCAGATTGGAAAGCTCTACAGCATCGCTATCTACAAGCCCGATTTCACCCACGCCGGCAGCAGCCAGGTAGAAAGCCGCCGGCGATCCCAAACCACCGGTGCCCACGATAAGAACCCTGCCTTCTTTTAGTTTCTTCTGCCCCTCTACACCAATGTCCTTCATCACCAGTTGGCGACCATAGCGATCTAACTCGGTTGCCGATAAGTCGACCATAATCTTTCCTCCCCGGCTAAGTATGCTGCACCGATAACTCCGGCCTTATTCCCCAGTGCCGCCGGTAGCAGGGGCAGTTCGCTCTGGCGCCAGGGGCCAAGGGCAGCTTTAATCTTGTCGCGCAAAGGCCCTAAAAAAATATCCCCTGCCTCGGCTACCCCGCCTCCGACGACGATAATTTCCGGATCGACCAGAAGAACGGCATTGGCCAGGGCCAAGCTTAAATAATCGGTAGCGCGGTCTATAACTTCGAGGGCGAGTTCGTCATTCTCCCTGGCAGCGTCCAGTATGTCCTTAGCGGTGAAATCTTTCTTCCCGGCCAGCAAGCTCGGCCTCCCGGCTTCTATGCCCCGGCGCGCCGCCCTAACCATCGCCGGAGCCGCGGTCAAAGTCTCCAGACATCCCCGCCCGCCGCAGTTGCATAAAGGGCCGTCGGGCGCTACTTTAACATGGCCCAGCTCGGCGCCCCTGCCTTCAACGCCCCAGTGGATCTGCCCACCTAAAATAAGAGCCGAACCGATACCGGTTCCCACGGTAATTAGCAATATATCCTGTTTCCCCCGGCCTGCTCCCTGCCACATTTCCCCCAGGGCAGCTACATGAGCGTCGTTATCTAATACTACCGGTCTGCCCCAGAGATTGCTTAAACAGGCGGCAAGGGGAAAGTCGCGCCATCCGAGGTTGGGCGCCAGGCGCACTCTTCCGGTGCGCGGGTTGACGGCACCGGCAACGCCTACCCCTACCGCTTTTATTTCCGGGCCATCGAGACCAGCTTTCATTAAAAGCCGGTTAAAAATATCGTCCAGCAGGACAGTTATTCCCTCTGCTCCGGAAGCGGGGGTCGGGACCTGTTCCCAGGACCGTAAGCGTCCGCCGGAATCCACCAGGCCGGCTTTAATCATCGTCCCGCCGATATCAAACCCCAAATAAAACAATTTTTATTACTCCTTTAAATTTTTAAAGAGGAATTCTCTATATTTTACCGAAACCTAATATATACATAGAATAACACATTCTAAGAAATAATATTTTCCTGGAAATCTTTTCAGGAGGTAAAAAAATGCACATCGCCTTAATTGCGCCGGCTTGGGAAGACCCCTTTTGGGAGAGCGAAAAAGAAAAATCCATCTTCCCGCCCCTCAACTTGATTACCATAGCCGCCCTGACACCACCGGAACATGAAGTAATCTTAATAGATGAAAGTCTGGAAAAAATTGATTATAATGCCAGTTACGACCTGATAGGCATTTCGGCCATGACCGCCCTGGCTCCCCGCGCTTATGAAATAGCTGCTAACTTTCGACGCCAGGGAAAAACCGTCGTACTGGGCGGCATGCACCCGTCGGCTCTGCCGGAAGAAGCGAAGGAATACAGCGATGCCGTGGTAATCGGCGAGGCTGAGGGCGCGTGGTCCCAGGTGCTGGCCGATTTGGAAAAAGGCCAGTTGCGGCCTTTTTATAAGGCAACGGAAAGGCCTTCCCTCAAAAACCTCCCGCAGCCGCGCAGGGAGTTGCTAAAGCGGGAGCGCTACCTGGTACCTGATACAGTCCAGACGACGCGCGGGTGCCCTTTTGCCTGCCATTTTTGCACCGTGACCCAATTTTTCGGTCATACGTATAGATTGCGGCCGGTGGAAGAAGTAGTCGAGGAAGTTGCCTCCCTGGAGGGCCAGTTCATCGTCTTTATCGACGACAATATTATCGGTAGCCCCATCTATGCTCGCCGCCTGTTTAAGGCACTGGCCCCTCACAAGATCAAATGGTTCAGCCAGGCGTCCATAAATATCGCCCGGGATGAAGATCTCTTACGTCTGGCCGCGGAAAGCGGCTGCGTCGGCCTGTTTATCGGTTTTGAATCCCTGTCACCCCAAAGCCTCAAAGCGGTAGGCAAACGCGCTAATAAAGTGGAAGAATACCGGGAAGCCATTAAGCGCATCCACAGCCACGGCATCGCTATTGAAGGCGCTTTCGTGTTCGGTTTTGACGAAGACAGGGAGGACGTTTTCGAAGAAACGGTGCGTTTCGCCCAGGAAAACCGGCTGGAAGCGGCCCAGTTCGGCATCCTAACGCCTTTCCCGGGTACGCCTCTGCGGGCCAAGTTAGAGCAAGAAGGCCGCATCCTTACTTCCGATTGGAGCAAATATACCATCAGCAACGTGGTCTTTGAACCCAAAAATATATCCGCTAAAACGCTGCAACTGGGCTTTAACTGGGCGTGGCAGGAATTTTATTCCCTGGGCTCCATCAGCCGGCGGCTGGGGCTGGTCAAAAAGCATTCGGCCATCCTCTGGGCTTTAAACTTAAACATCCGCAAACGTTTTATTCGTTTTTTAGAAAAACTGCGCTCGGCCGGCCAGCCTTTTCTTCCCGTCTCCCCGGTTAAACAATAGGGGTATAGGGCCACCCTCTTGCTCCCTACTTCTGTTTGCCCCCCTCGCTCCCGCCAGCCTGTGAGTCCGCCGCTTTGACCTGCTCGATCAAACTTTTAACGTAACTGGCGGTTTCTTCCGGGGGATTCTGAGCCAGAACTTCTTCCCACTGGGTAATAGCCTGGCGGTAATCTTTTTTATATAGCGCCAGGAAGATGCCGTAACTTACACGAGCGTCGATATCTTTAGGATCCTCGGCAACGGCCTGCTGCAAATTTTGCTCCGCCAGATCCTGCTTGCCCGCTTGCAGGGCAGCGGTAGCCAGCTTTAAACGCACGTCCTTGGCTTCCGGGTCCAGCTTAATAACCTGCTGCAAACTTTCAACGGCAGCCTCAAAAGCCGCTTTAGACTTGGCCTGATCGGATAACGGGTAAAGGTATAGACTTCCCAGATAAAACTGATCATCGGCCAATTTCTCCAGCTTCTTGACATTTCCGGGATCGACTTTCAACTCCTCTTTGAGCGTACTAATTTCCTTTTCGAGGGCCTCAACCTGCTGCCTGGCCTGAGCCAATAAAGCCTCGGCCTGCTTTTGCAGATCCTGCTGGGACTGCTGCCCGCCGGAAGGTGGGTTGGGGGGCGCGGAAAAAGCTATATACGACCCTACGAGGCCGATTCCTAAAACAACCGTCAGGGCGAGCCAAAATATTCTGGAACGCTTACTTTTACTTATCCTGCGGATATTGGTTAACATTCCCAATAACGATCACTCTCCCACGCCCATCATAGTATACAGAACATCCAGTGTCAATTGTGTAAAAATTAAAGGGGCCGACGGCCCCCGTTCTTTTTATCCTCAACTGAAAGGGCTGCTGGCACCGGCTGGGCTGCTGCAGCCGCCGCCCGATCCCGGGCTGAAAATATTTATACCAGTAAAAAGCTGCTGCAACTTTTGTCCACCACATTCAGGGCAGGTAACTTTATCTTTTTCCTTCCAAGACACCTGAATCGAAAAGCGGTTGCCGCAGTCCTGGCAACGAAACTCATAAGTAGGCATTGCCTTCACCCCCAAACCTGCTTCAATTTTACTACGCCTTACTTTCGCTGTCAATATTAACACCGCCGGGTTGTCCTTGGGGGCCAAAACCATTGGCCGCCGGCAGATAAAGGGTAAAGGTACTTCCTTTCCCGACCTGGCTGGTTGCTTCCGCACGGCCGCCGTGGGCCTCTACCAGCGCTTTTACCATGGCCAGGCCTAGGCCGCTCCCGCCGTCCCGGCGGGAGCGCGACCTGTCAACGCGATAAAAGCGCTCCCAAATATAAGGTAGCTCCTCAGGCGGGATGCCAACACCCGTATCGGCCACGCTGAAGGCTACCTCCTTTCCTTCCCGCCGAACCCTTACAACTACCTGCCCGCCGCCGGGGGTGTACTGTTGAGCATTGGCCAGCAGGTTAGCCAGGGCCTGTTCCAACCTCGCGGGGTCGCCGTAAAGGGACGGTACCTCTCCTTCTACCTTAACTTCCAGTTTCAGGCCCTTCCCCTCCATGGCAGGTTGGAATTTTCTGGCCACCCGCCAGGCAAGCTCAACCGGATCGAACCATTCCTTTATCAGTTGCAGTTGCCCTGCCGCCGCCTTGCTTAAATCGAGGAGGTCATCGACCAGGCGCCGGAGGCGAACGGTTTCCTCAAGAATAATCTGCAAATACTCCTGCCGCTCACCTTCATTTTGCGCCAGCCCGTCAACCAACGCTTCGGTATACCCCTGGATGAAACTTAAGGGCGTGCGCAGTTCGTGGGAAATACTCGCCAAAAACTCCTGGCGTAACTGTTCCAGGCGGCGCCTGGCGGTAATGTCCTGAAAAACGGCTACTGCCCCGGCAGTTCCCCCTGAAGATTCCTGCAGGGGAGCGGCCCTGACGGCCAAAAAAAGCCGACCGCAGGCGATTTCCCCCTCTCCCCCCTCTCCCTCGGAAGCCACCTGGTTAGTGACTTTCAATAATCCGGGATCGAGTTTTGCGCCCGGCTTCAAAGGCATGCCCAGGAGTCTTTCGGCCTGGGGGTTGGAAAAGAGGATTTTTCCTTCGCCATCATAAGCTATCACGCCGTCGGTCATACCGTTAACGACGCGGTCTAATTTAAGTTTTTCCTGGGAAAGGGCCCGGATGGTATCTTCAAGTCTGCCCGCGAGATAATTAAAACTCGCCGCCAGGTTGCCTATTTCATCGTTGCCGTAAACCGGCACGCGCGTACTGAAGTCGCCGGCGGCCATTGAACGGGCTGCTCCGGCCATAACTACGAGCGGCCTGGTAAAAGATCGGGAAAAAAACAAGGATATAACCGTGGCCAAGAGCACGCCGGCAAGGGCCGCCCACAATATGGTGCGCCTCATATTAGCCGCCGCTTCATCCAGGGAAGCCAGCGGCTTATACAGCAACACGCCGCCCAGGACTTCCTGGCCGGATTTAATAGGCACGGCCACGGTGAGCATGGCGGTATCGAAGCCGGGATGATAGCCGCGGGAAACTACTATATTGCCATCAAGCACCCTCTCGGCTTCGGAAGCATCCAGGTGCATGCCGGGAGCCGGCCAGCCGCGGTGCATCCCGTGCCCAAAAAATCCGCCACCGCGCATGGCGCAGGACTGGATCTTTCCTTGGCTGTCGATAATCATTACGCCGGCCCTTGCAAATCCCCCCAGTAAATCCACTTCGTCAAGGAGCCTGCTGCGGCGGGCGGGATCGGACAGGCTGCGCGCCAGTATCTCGCCCTGGGTTAAAAGCTCTTCCGTGCGCTGCCGGTAATATAAGTTTCTGATAAACCTGTCCCCGGCAAAACCTGTAACCACAAAACTTAAAAGCACCAGTAAAATTAAAGCAAACCACAGCTTTGCAGTTATGCCCTTCCAGATCATGTCTTCACCTCGAATTTATAACCCACGCCCCATACGGTAGCCACGTATTTGGCAGCCGCTTTCAATTTTTCCCGCAAATTTTTAATATGGGTATCGACGGTGCGTAAATCGCCGTAAAAATCGTAACCCCACACGTGCTCCAAGATTTTCTCCCGGCTTAAGGCCTGTCCAGGGTGGCGGGCCATAAAAGTTAACAGCTCGTACTCCTTGGGCGTTAGGTTAACAGGCTGGCCGTTTACGCGCACTTCCCGCGCCATTTCGTCGATGACCAGATCGCCGAAAACAAGGACCTTATTTTCCGCCAGCCTACCTTTGCTGCGCCTTAGCAGGGCCTTAACGCGGGCCACCAGTTCACGAGGGCTGAAAGGCTTGACCATATAATCATCAGCGCCCAGCTCGAATCCCAGCAGGCGGTCGAGTTCATCGCCCCTTGCGGTAAGCATTAAGATAGGAATGTCGCTGGTGCGCCGTATTTCACGGCAAACTTGCCAGCCGTCGCCTTCAGGCAACATGATATCGAGAATAAGCAGGTCAAAGTTTCCCTGGCGCAGGGCCGTTAAAGCCTGCCGCCCGGTTTCTGCCTCCACTACTTTAAAGCCGTCTTTTTCAAGATATAACCGCACCAGGTGGCGCAGGCGCGGCTCGTCGTCAACCAGGAGAATCGTGGCTTCCACTTTTAAGCTACGCCTCCACTAGGATCTCGCCTTCAGGATAGCGTTTATCTTCTGCGTCGTCAATGGCAAAAGGAAGCCAAGTTAATGTCCGCCTGGCGTAGCTCAACAATAAAATAGGCCTTCCGTTTTTACCGGGAGGCCTCTTCCTTTTTCTTTGGACCTTCTACTTTTATACCCAGCCATTTTAAATGTTCTACCCACGCCTGCGGCGTTTTCCCGCCTACCGGGTCGCGCTTTTCCTGTGCCTGCATTTGCGCCATCCCTCCAGGATAACTTGCTTCAACTTTATTTTACAGCACTATTTGCGATCTTCGCAATGAATCGGCGCTAAAAGGATGGATCTTGCGGTTTAACAGTTGAAGTCGCTCTCTTAAACGCTTATTTACACCCAACCTTCAAGTTTGTTGCGATCCAAGATCTTTATCCGTTGGCGCTGAACTTCCAGGGCACCTAAACGCTTAAAGTCGGTCAGTATTCGCGCTACGGTCTCGCGGGAAGTACCTATAAGATTGGCAATTTCTTGCTGGCTCAGGCTTAACGCAATGACGGTACCGCCCTTTTCCCGTACTCCGTACTCCTCGGCCAGTTGGAGTAAAGCCGAGGCCAGGCGGCCGTAAGCGCTTTTGAGGGCAAGATCACGTACGTGGCCCTGGGCCTGCCGTAGGCGCCGGCTCATTACTTTGATAATTTTTACGGCTATTTCCCCGTGTTTCTGCAAAAGCTTTTCCATGTCTTCGTTACGAATGCTGCCCACTTCGCAATCCGTCATGGTCTGGGCCGTAGCCGGGTAGACTCCGCCCTCGAAAAGCAAAACCTCGGCAAAAAACTCGCCCTCACGGACAAAGTGCAAAATCTTCTCCCGCCCATCCTCTAAAACCTGGTACATTTTAATGAGGCCTTTTTTAAGAAAATAAAAGGCGTTACCCGGTTCTCCCTCTAGAAATATATACATATTCTTTTTATAATGCCGAATAATGGCGAGGGAAGCTATTTTCTTTAGTTCTTCAGGTGAAAGCCCGGAAAAGACGGGTATGTTCTTTAGGTATTCCCAATCCTCAATCAAGGTATATCCCCCTATGCTACACCAAACACCAGCTCTCCGTCGCTGTTAAGGTACACCATGACTTGACTCATCTCGGTATCTAGGGTCCGCTGGTACCTGCCAACCTGCAAAGTGGTATTGGCCCAGGCCCTGCCGATTTTAATTGTAGCTTTATCCGGTACGCGAATTTTACTACGGGTGCCACCGCTGGAGCCCACCTCTTTTACTATTACGTCGGCGCCGGCTGTAATGCTCCCACCGCGGAAAATGCCCTGGATTTCTACTTTGCCGCCGGCTACGATCTCGGTACTATAGCAACCGCGGCCGGTAATTTTGACGTTACCACCTGCCTGAATTTTACTATTCAAGGCGTAATTTAAAATTACGTGGCCCGTCTTGGGAAAATCTTGACAAAAAGCGAGCAGCTCCGAGGCTGCGGCCTGGTACTCCCTAATATTTTCCGCCTTCAATGCCTGCATGGTAACCGCCGATTTAAAAGATCGTCTCAGATTCTGGCTAAAATCCAGGAGCTTTTCTTCAACCATATCTTTAGGAGCCGTTTGGATCAGAGCCTCTAATTCCTGGGACAGCTCCGGCAGACGCCGGAATTTATTTTGCAACAAAATACTTATCAAATAGCCACTCCCCAAATTATTCACAGCCGATCTTTGGAAACTAGGGTCTTTGCCAATCTGCTCTAAGGCTTGAACGAGCTGGGTTAACTGGGCGACTACATCGCTTAAAATATTTTGGGCTCCCTGATAAAAACTACTTAAACCGCCGGCTATTAAAATGGAGCCAATACAATTGCGCTGGATGGTGAGGGACCCGCCTGCCCGGATAGTCGCCTGAGCTACGTCACCCATAATTTTAATGTCCCGGGTAGCCTCAACAACCATGGTTTCGGTAACGCTGCCCGTGATTTCTATGCTGCCCTTAAATTTCAGGTTACCGGAAGCCAGATCCACATCCCCGCGATGCAAAAAAACGGGCACCACTTCGATAATTACCTGGCCCTGGCGCTGGCGCACGACAGGCCGACCCTCCTGGGTAGCAATACATTTGAAGCCGTTCTCAATTACCCGAACCCCTTTACCTGCTACTAAAATAACGTCCCTGGGTTCCGGAGGCGGAATTTCTTTCCCGGTTACGCTCATCCCTGCTTCACCGGGCAAGGCAGGATGTTTAACGGCAAGCACTTCTCCTGCCGCTACCGAGGACCGGATGATCATCTCGCGATAGTCTACTTTTTCTTCTTCATCAACCTCTACCCTGGCCGCTTCTTCCATTAAGAAGAAATATTCTATCCAGGCGTCCTTCCCCGGTTGCGGCGGCCTGCCCCTGGCCAGGACCAACTGCTGGGGAGCCGTAGCGGAGCAGGCTTCTTGAAGGGCATTTTCATCTATGCCATAGGTTATATTTAATTCTTTCAACCTGACCCGGAGTTCGTCCGGGCCAAAAGGAGGTAAAGTCTTCCTTACTTCCCTTGTCTTTAGTTGCAAACGTGGCGAGGGTTGGGCGTCTAAAAGCTCCCAGGTCTTAAGTACTTTGGGTTGCCAGTAGAGCGTAGCCGTCAGGCCATCAGGAGATATTTCGATTTTCCAGTTACCCGGTTCCTCCTCCAAACGGGGGCGTACCTCGAGCTTGCTGGCAGCGCGAACCTGGGCTTCTTCCCGAACTATTTCGCCATCCACGATCAATTCTATTTCAGGCACAGGTATTATTACCGGCAACGGCCCTTCCAGACCGTCAACAACCTTGATTTGGCCGTTTTCAACCCAAACCCGGCCGCACCGGCCGTGGGGCGGCGGGGTGGCCTCCTCTGATGATTTATTATCTTCACCTTCCTCTGGTGCCTCCACCCAAACCTCAATCACGGCGGGCCGTTTTCCTAGGCCCAGAAAACCTTTACTCGCTTCCGCGATTACCTGATAATTTAAGCTCCCGGGTTCCACCCCTAATAAAGCAGAGGCCTCAGCCAGGGCTTCTTCTACACTCGGGCCCTGCACCTTTATTTTTTTACCAGCCATTAAGCCCAACCCCCTAGCCTTCTCTTCGATGCTTCCAAAACATTCCCCATGCCGGGGCGCTGGCGCCGGTATCTTTCGGGCTCGCCAGCGAGCCATAGGCTCCCCCTCGCCCTCCGGCGGGGTTCCCGGCCGGATTAAAGCATCCCTGCCTCAGTGGCCGGCCGCAAGCCTCTCTGTCCTCGGCCCCGCCTCCGGGCTCGGTCTCGCCAACGGCTCGCAAGGCGCACCCAAAGTCGCCTTACGCCAGCATCCCCGGCATTTTCATACTTCTTTTGCAAGCACCTTCTCTTCTACCTTTATTCTCGCCATAAAAGGCCGAATCCTTAACTCAATTTGAAAAAAGAGGGGGCTAGAGTGAGCCCCCGCATTCAGCGCAATAACCGTAAAATTCCAGGCGATGATAGAGAACCTTTGCTATACCCTCCTGCTTTATTTCGCGCTCTAATTCGGAATGGATTGGCATATCCACATCCAACACCTTGCCGCATTTAAGGCAAACGAAGTGATAGTGGTTAACCGGATTGCCGTCATAGCGGCTGTAAGTGCTACCGTAATTAAGCTCTAAAATTTCGCCGCTCTCTTTTAAAACACCCAGATTGCGATAAACCGTCCCCAGGCTTATATCTGGCAGAATTTTACGAGCCTGCTCGTAAATCCAGTCGGCCGTAGGATGACTCTTTGTCCCCCTCAGGATCTCCAGGATAACTTTTTTTTGTTTGGTCATTCTCTTCCCTATTTTTTTCATAAAGATCACCTTAGTAATAATTATCACTTTTATAATAAATTAGTTTTCCGCCGTTGTCAATGTCGAGCCTCCCATAGCCTAAGCGAAGCCTGCGGCGGCGACCAGGATATCGATCATATTCAGCGTCAACTCAGAAGTTCGGTAAAATCGGGTACGGACTGGAGAAGGATCTTTTGTATATCGGCCAGGAGGCGGGCCACCCTGGCCTGGGCCTCCAAAAATTCGCTCAATGTGGGATTTAACCTGACCAGGCGCTCAATATCTTCTAATGCCCGTTGCTTCTCGGGCTCCAAAGCTTCGCCCTGCAACTGCTTCATCTCGGCTTCTAGCATGCGCTCCCGGTAATCTTTAAGCATACGCAAAGCTTCCGGGTTTTCTTTTATCCTGGCCCTTAACCGGCTTAAATCGCGGTATTCCCGGCAACGGGCCAGGGCGCGCGCAAGTTCATGAGCCCGATCATATACTTCCATTGGCCACCACCTCGCCTAGAGTTTTACGTTCCCGGTCCAGCCGGCGTAGAGAAAATAGACGGCGAGAAACATTAAAAAGATACCGCAACCGGCTATAAGAATGCTATAAATTTTAGCCCCGATGAAACGCCGCCCGGCCGCTACCGCCAGGGCCACCAAGGAGTACCATAACAGGTCGGAACAAATATGACCGGCAAAAAAAGAGGTCAGGCCTCCTATGCCGTAACGCCACGCCTGGGCCACAAAAGCCGCCCCTATAGTAACCCACCAGAGCAACCAGTAGGGGTTGGCAAGGCTGGTCACCGCGCCGGCGGCAACGGGCAGCCAGAAAGACGGCCTTTTAAGCTCCTCTTTTTTGCCCGCCAGCTCCAGCGTGACCTTGCCGCTGATAGCCCCACGGAGCATTGCCCACCCCATCCACAAAAGCACCGCCCCGCCTACGACGGCTGTTGACCGCCCCACCAGGGGTTTGGATAAAAAAAGGCCTAAACCCAGAGTTAAAGCTAAAACTAAGGCCAGTTCCAGTAATCCATGACCCAGGACGACCAGAGGACCAGCCAGCGCCCCCCGCCGGCTACTCTCGTTAACCGTAACCATAAGCAAGGGACCGGGCATCAAAGCCCCGGAAAGACCTACTACGAAGGCCCCCAA
Organism: Clostridia bacterium; assembly: GCA_030445865.1. GTDB lineage: Bacteria > Bacillota > DSM-521 > Neomoorellales > Neomoorellaceae > JASUSV01. Next base: position 65,274 of record JASUSV010000003.1, on the reverse strand, counting down.
AAATATAGCCGCTAACTCTAAAATGGGTACCACCCGCCCTTTTTATAACGCACACGGGTATACTTCGCCACAAAAAACGGTTTTCCTCCAAAGTAGATTTTTGAGCCAAGATTATAAAAAAGCTAACCCTTTTATATAAGGGTTAGCCTGAAAAATTTTGCCCTTAGCCCCAGTTTCTTGCTTAAAAAATTACCTTATAACGCCGCCGAAAACCAGAATTAGAAAAACACTGTAAAACGCCCCGCCCCCTAGGAGAATATAGGGAGTGAGGTATTTCTTCCGGTAGATCTGGAAATAAACCAAACCCGCCGAAAGGATGGCCAGCACGGCGCTGATAAGGGCGCCCAGTGTTAATTCCCAGCTGGTCATAACGATCCCCAAGGCGGGGAGAAGCGAGCTCTGAAAAACCATCGCACCGGTAATATTGCCTAGAGCCAGCGTGTCTTTACCCCTGCCGACCCAGATAATGCTGTTGAACTTTTCGGGCAGCTCCGTGGCAATAGGAGCGATGATTAAGGCCAAGACAAAAGCCGGTACGCCCAAAAGGACAGACAGGTCCTCGACGCCGTTAACAAAAAGCCTGGCCCCGCCTATAATTAAGGCTAAAGCGCCTACACTCTGAATAAGTACGAGGATTAGGTGTGGGTCTTTTGCCTTGCGGGCCAGGTAAAGGGGGTGTAATTCTTCGCCCTCCTCTTCTCCTATCGCATGGCCGTTGGTGACGGTCAGATAAGCGTAAACGAAGTAAGCGATTACCAGACCTATAGCGAAAATCACTTTCAGGATATGATTGCCCAGGAAGGAAGCCAGCACCGCCACCGCGTAAACAAGTAGGAAGAAGCTCAAATCACGGCCCATTACTCTGGTATCCAGATTCATTTTAGGGTAATTGGGCCGCCTCCCCCGGTAGACGACTACAGCTATACCGGTTATACAGAAGGCCAGGGTGCTGAGCATAAAAGGCGCGCCCAGGATGGCGCCGATGCCGATTTCTTCACTGGCCTCGCCGGTACCAAAAAGAATGGCGATAATGGGGATCATAGTTTCCGGCAGCGCCGTTCCGACAGCCGCCAGGATACTACCCACTGCGCCCTCCGTTAAGTTCAGCTTCTTGCCTAACCACTCTATGCCGTTGGTGAAAAACTCAGCTCCGGCGAGAATAACACCTAAACTAATAATCAAGAGAACGACATCAAGAAACATTAAAACAAATCCTCCCAAACAATATTATTTTTTAATGTTTAATCAAAAAAAGACCCTTCTACCCCCTTTCTTCGGGCGGTGAAGGTCTCGCATTTATACTGCCCAGGCCGGGCTAAAAAAGCCGTGCTGGCGACCTGGCAACCGGTTAAACCGGCGCTACTCCCCTTAACCGCATTTAAAATTTAAAGATTTCTTGTATACATCTCCTGTTGTTTAAATCCAACCAGCCTGGTATACCCCACCCGGCGCAAGAGTTCCAAAGCTTCAGCGCGGCCGCGCCCCACCTGATCGGGCTCGTGGGCGTCGGAACCAAAGGTAACGGGAATATTCAGGGCAAAACAACGGGACAAAAGCTCCGGAGCCGGATACAACTCTTTCACCGGGCGAAAAAGCCCGGCGGCGTTAATTTCCACGGCCATACCGGCCCGGGCAATAGCCCTCAAGGCTCCTTCGGCCAGTTCCACCACCGGCCGACGGCTGCGGTGGCCGTAAAGCTTAATTAGGTCCAGGTGCCCGACGATCTGGAAATAACCACTGGCGGCAACTTCGGCCACCAGTTGAAAATAACGCCGGTAGAGTTCATCGATATCCCAGGCGGCGAAGCCGTCCTCCTCGCCAGGCTCGTCGTAGCTCCAGCCGTCTATTTCATGCACCGAGCCTATGAGATAATCCCAGGGGCAGGCAACCAGGGAACCCAGATCCTGGCGACCGCGGCGGAAGTCTATTTCCAGCCCGACCCTTATCTCTAACCCGGGGAACATCTGCCTTAGTTCGGTAAAAGTCTCAAATTTCAGCGCTTCTTTGTACCATTCGTGCTCGGCCAGCCCAATTTCCCGCAACCCCTTCTTTGCCGCCTGGCGTATAAAAGGTTCGAGCCTTGCTGGAGTGTGAGGCGGTTCCCCGTGACCCAAACCGTGGACGTGAAAATCCAGAGTAATATCAGTACTCATTGGGCAACTGCTTCAACTGCGCCAAGGTAAAGACAGGGCCGTCCAGGCAGACGTAACGGCTGCCCAGGTTGCAGCGACCGCACTTGCCGATACCGCACTTCATGCGCATCTCCAGCGTGGTGATAATTTGATCATCCTGGAAACCCAGCTTTTCCAGCGACTGCAATACAAATTTAATCATGATCGGTGGCCCGCAGGTAACGGCGATCTTTCCTTTAGGTGATGGATTTAACTTTTCGACGAAAGCCGGCACAAATCCTTCTGGACCCGTCCAATTTTCATCGCCTTTATCTACAGTTACATCAACGCGGCAATTGGGTACCCGGGGCCAGTTCTGGAAGAGGTCTTCTTTGAAGCAGAGGTCGGCCGGGGAACGCGCCCCGTAAATAATCCACATATGGCCAAACTGCTCCCGATGCTCGGCACAGTAATTAATGAGGGACCGCACCGGCGCCAGGCCGATGCCGCCGCCGATAAAAAGCAAATCTTTCCCAACAAGCATTTCCAAAGGGAACCCGTTACCGTAAGGCCCTCTGATGCCGACTGTCTGCCCAACCTCGGCTTCGTGCAGGGCTTCAGTGAGCATGCCTACTTTTTTAATGGCCAGCTCCAGGTGCTCCGGACCCTGGGAGGTAATGGAAAACATGGCCTCCCCCACATCTAAAATTGAGAGCATGGCCAACTGCCCCGGCAGGGGGGTGAAGGGCTTACCTTTTTCGGTAGTTATATGAAAAGTCTTCACATCCGGCGTCTCGTCAACGATCTTAATTATCTTCCCCAGTTCGGGCACCAGGGGGTTAGCTCTGGCCACCGCTTCAACCATTGAGGTCCACCTCCTTGATGCCGCCGATAATGCGCGTGATGTCCATATTCACCGGGCAGTAACTCAAACACCGGCCGCAGCCCACGCAACCGAACTTGCCGTAGCGTTCCGGGAAATACTGGAGTTTATGCAGAAAGCGGTTGCGCACCCGCTCCTTCTTCGACGGCCTAGGATTGTGACCGCCGGCCATACGGGTATACTCGGAAAACATGCAGGAATCCCAGCAGCGGAATTTTATGCCAGAATCCCCCCGGTTCTCGCTCTGGATGTCAAAACAGTGACAGGTAGGGCAGAGATAGGTACAGAGGCCGCAACCCAGGCACTTCCGGCAAATTTGAGCCCAGAAGGGGTGCTCGAACATTTGCTGTAGCTTTTCGGTTACCCCCGCCAAATCTACCTTTAGATTACATGCCGGTGCTTCCGGCAGGCCGCCTTCACCCGCCTCCATCAGCAGGGCCGGGGCCTGTCCTAAAAGTTCCCTTCCCTTTTCGGTGCCGGCCTCTAAAATATAGCTGCCGTCCACTTCCCAAACCTGTATATCCACTCCTTCGGCCCGGCCGGGGTCGATACCGAAAGAAGTACAAAAACAGGTATCCTGGGCCACATTGCAGGCCAGTGCCACGATAAGCGTATTTTCCCGGCGCCGGCGGTAAAACTCATCCACGTAACCTTTGGTCAAAAAAACATCGTCTAACAGGGCAATACTCCTGGCATCGCAGGACCGGATCCCTACCAGTATTTGTTTCTCATTTTCAACTACCTCTTCTAATGAAAGGGCACCACCGCTACGCTGGTAACGGTACATGGTCTCGGTGCGCGGGAAAAAGAGGTCTTTCGGCGGCAGGACGCTATTGCCTTGCCCCAGGGTTAATTTTCCCTTCCCGTCCCAGGGCAGGAAGTTAGATACGCCGTCCTGGTCTTGCGGTACATAAAGCTTACCTATCTTCGCCCAGGCGTTCAAAAGCTCGGGCATTTTTTCTTTGGCTATCTTTAACACCGTACCACCTCCCGCCCTAGCTAAAATCGGGGTCATCGGTCCGGTAACGACCCAGCGGCGGTTCTGCCTCCAGGCTCACACCGGCCTCGTACTCGCCGAAGAGCTCGTTCAGTTCCTTGATAATTTTTTTATTTAAAGTCATAATGGGGATACCCATGGGGCAGACCCGCTCGCACTCTCCACATTCGATGCAGCGGCCCGCCACGTGCCAGGCCCGGGTCAAACCGTAAAAGGCGTTTTCGCTGCCGGCCATGCGCTTGCCCACCCAGCCGGACTGGCTGCGGTCGAAGATGCACTCGCGGCAGTTGCAGGCCGGGCAGACGTTGCGGCAGGCGTAGCAGCGGATGCAGCGCTGGTACTGCCTGGCCCAGAACTCATAGCGCTCGTCGGGTGACATGGCCTCCAGCGCGGCCACATCTTCAAAGCGCTCGCCTGCCGGCCTCTTGGGCCGATATGCCTCTCCCGCTTCGTTTAAAAGGACATCATAAACTACCGGTTCAGGATGAGCGCAGTAAAGGCATTTGGCTGCCAGCGGAACCTCCTCGCGCTGTTCTATACTTAACCCCGCTGCCTGGCGAGGATCTTTCACGCCCGGGCAAACGATACCCATGAGGTAAAACTTGTCCCGTTCCACCTGCCTATCCTGCAGCAGGCGGTTTATGCCTCGCGCGTCGCAGCCTTTGACAAAGAGGCCGACCCTGCCTTCAAGGTATTTGTCGTCGAGCAGGTATTTGGCCAGGTTATTGACGCAGAACTCATCCCAGATCAGGCGCCCGGCATCCTCTGGGCGGTCGATAAAAACCGGCGGCGACTGGTACCAGAGGCTGCCTTTCTCCCAGCCGATGATATACTTTACTTCTCCTTTTTCTAAAAGCTCCCGGGCTAAAGCCCGCATTTTTTCCGTCAGCGTATTCATGCGTAATCCCTCAACTTCCTGTTGGGCCCCAGAGCGCGCACCGCCTCCGTAAGCTCGCTTATAATCTGGGCAAAGCGGGGCCCCTCGGAGCCGGATACCCAGCGCACCTGGAAACGCTCAGGCTCGATTCCGGTAAACTGCAATACCCTCTGCATCAAAAGAAAACGGCGGCGGGTATAGTAATTGCCACTACCATAGTGGCAGTCGCCCGGGTGTCAGCCGGCTACCAGGACGGCGTCAGCACCGCGCTGGAAGGCCCGCAGGACGAACTGGGGGTTTACCCGGCCGGAGCAGGGAACGCGGATGATGCGCACGTTGCTCGGGTAAGCCAGACGGTTCAAACCGGCCAGGTCGGCGCCGGCGTAGGCGCACCAGTGGCAGCAAAAGGCCACAATTTTGGGCTCCCAGGTAGTATCTTGCACCGCTACAGACATACGGCATCCACCTCCGCTAAGATCTGTTCGTTGGTAAAGCCTTTCAGGTTCAGGGCGCTCGCCCGGCAGGCCACCGTACAGGCGCCACAGCCCTGGCAGAGGCCGCTGTTGACCGCAGCCACCTGCCGGCTGACCTGTTTACCGGCCACCCGCTCGGTAATGGTCTTCATCTCAATGGCCTTGTACGGGCAGATGGGCTGGCACATGGCGCAGCCAGAACACAGGCTCTCGTCCACCTGGGCCGTCATGGGGTCGGTGGTCATTTCATCGCGGCTAAAAAGGTTGCAAACTTTGGCCGCCGCCGCGCTGGCCTGGGCCACCGTATCCGGAATATCTTTAGGCCCCTGGCAGGCACCGGCCAGGTACACGCCGGCGGTAAAGGTTTCCACGGGCCTCAGTTTGGGATGGGCCTCCTGGAAAAAGCCGTCCTTATCCGTAGCCAGGTTAACCATCCTGGCCACTTTCTCCCAGCCGCGGCTGGGCACCATGGCCGTAGCCAGCACCACCAGGTCAGCCGCCACTTCCACCTGGCGGCCCAGCAGGGTGTCCTCGCCCCGGACGATTAATTTTTCGCCTTCGGGGAAGATCTTGCTTACCCGGCCGCGGACGTAAATGGCTCCTTCGTGCACCGTGCGCTCGTAAAATTCGTCGTAAGCCTTCCCCGGTGTACGCACGTCCATGTAGAAGACGAAGGCTTTTGATCCGGGAATCTTTTCCAACACCTGGTGGGCGTGCTTGGCAGTATACATGCAGCAGGCCCGGGAGCAGTAAGACTTGCCCTTGGCCTCGTCGCGCGAACCGACGCACTTGACAAAGACCACTGTTTTGGGCTCCTTGCCATCGGAAGGACGGATAATCTTGCCACCGGTAGGCCCCGAAGCGCTATTCATTCGCTCGAAGTGCATACCTGTAATTACGTCGGGATACTTGCCGTAGCCGTATTCGCCGTAAACCTCTTCCCACTTAAAGAGTTCGTAACCGGTAGCCACCACGATGGCGCCGAACTTTTCGGTTACAATTTCGTCCTGCTGATTGTAATCTATGGCGCCGGCCGGGCAGACTTTTTGGCAGACCCCGCACTTGCCCCTGGTAAATTGGCGGCAGTGCTCGCGGTCGATAACCGGTACGGCCGGCACCGCCTGGGGGAAAGGCAGGTAGATGGCCTTGCGCTTGCCCAGGCCAAGATCAAATTCGCTGTCCACTTTGGTCGGGCACTTCTCCCAGCAGGTGCCGCAGCCGGTGCATTTGCTGGCATCTACCGAGCGCGCTTTCTTACGGATGGTAACCTCAAAGTTGCCTACATAACCGGCCACGTTTTCCACTTCGGCATAGGTCATGAGCTTAATTTGAGGATGCTGCGCCGCAGCAACCATTTTAGGCGTGCTTATTCAAGCCGAACAATCCAGGGTGGGAAAGGTCTTGTCAAGCTTTACCATGTTCCCCCCAATGGTCGGCTCCCGGTCCAAGAGCACTACCTCATAGCCGCTGTCGGCGATGTCCAGAGCTGCCTGCATACCGGCAATGCCGGCCCCGATAATCAAAGCCCTCTTGGTAACCGGGATCTTGGCGGCCGACAAAGCAAAATTACGCTCGGCCTTGGCTACCGCCATGCGCACCAGGTCGATGGCCTTGGCGGTAGCCCCCTCCTTGTCTTTGGCGTGCACCCAGGCGCACTGTTCGCGGATATTGGCCATCTCAAAAAGATAGGGATTTAAGCCGACACTTTCTACCGTCTTGCGGAAAGTAGGCTCATGCAGGCGCGGCGTGCAGGAGGCCACCACTACCCGGTTAAGTCGGTGCTCCTTGATGGCTTTGCGGATCAGTTCCTGGCCCGGGTCGGAACACATATATTGGTAATCGGTGGCAAAAACCACACCCGCCCAGGTTGCAGCCACAGCAGCCACTTTCTTAACGTCTACTGCCGAGGCGATGTTGGTGCCGCAGTGACATATAAAGACACCGATGCGCTTCATCCTTGCTCCCTCCTTGTGGCCGGATGCCTTAAAATCTCCCTGGCTTCCAGCAGAGGTATGGGGTTGACAAAATGGCGGGGTACCCCGAGATCTTTCGGCGCGTAACCGAAAGCTATTCCCATGAGTTCGGTAAAGTAAAAGACGGGCAGTCCCAGCTTAACGTTATAACGGGCTTCTACACCAGCCTGGCGCATATCCAGGTTGGACATGCACAGGGGGCACGCCGTCACCAGGCAATCGGCCCCGGCTTCTTTGGCGTGACGCAAAATCTCGTAGACCATCTTTAAACCCATATCCGTCCGCGGCAGGCTGAGGCTGGCGCTGCAGCACTCGGTTTTACATGCCCAGGGCACCGCAGTCCCGCCCAGGGACGTAATTAGCTTATCTAGCGTTTGGGGATCTTCGGGGTCGTCAAAAGCTGTAATCTTCGGCGGCCGCACCAGCAGGCAGCCATAATAGGCGGCGACTTTGAGGCCCGTCAAAGGCTTAACCACCATAGTTTCAATTGCCTGCAGGCCAACCTCGTTGACCATAATATCCAGAAAGGCGCGCGCCCGGTTGCTGGCACGGTAATCCATTTCGATTATTTCGGCCAGCCTGACCCGCATTTTCTCGGATTCCCTGGCAGCCGCTTCCGCAGCCCGCAGGCGGTTAAAACAGGCGGCGCAGGGCACGGCCACGTCCAGGCCTTCCTTTTCCGCCAGGGCCAGGTTGCGGGCGGGCAGGGCCAGGGCCAGCAGGTGGTCTGTATTGTGAGCGGCGGAGGCACCGCAGCAATTCCACTCGGGGATCTCCCAGAGATCTAGGCCCAGGTGCTTGGCCACAGCTTTAGCGGAGAGATTATATTCGATGGCGGTGGCGTGAAGGGAGCAACCCGGATAGTAGGCATACCTCAATGCTCGTCACCTCCCTGATTCCCGGCCCTTACTTTAGCAAAAATACGCTTAACGGCACCGCCGTCTTTAATCTTCTCCGGCAGGATATTCAGTTTGCGGTTTAAAAGCATCGGCGGAGCCAAGAGAGCGTCTTTAAAAGGTTGTAGCGATTGCAGATTAAACTGTATCATCATACCCATCTCATGCACGCGACCATAGCGCTCCACAGAGCTTAAGAAAGCCCGATCAAAGATATCAATATTCTTCTCGGCAATAAAGCCCGCCTTCTTGGCTTCTTGGCGCAAGGCTTCCATAAGCCTGGGCAAGTCTACTTCTTTAGGGCAACGCGTGTAACACGTCTGGCAATGAGCACAGACCCATATGGTATGGCTTTTAAGGGCTTCGCCAACCATACCCAACTGCAACAGGCGGATAACCTGGCGCGGCGTATAGTCCATGGCAAAGGCCGCCGGGCAGCCGGCCGAGCATTTACCGCACTGGTAACAATCCTTGACACTTACGCCGCTGGCCCGTTGCACCCGGTCCAGCAACTCCCGGTCCCGGTTGAGGGTCGCAGCCAGCTCCAGCCGCTCTTTCATGATCTCCCCCTCTTTTTAACAAAATATGGTAAATTCAAATGGTGTATTTTATTACTAATTCTTTTTCGTGAGGAAAAATCCTCTTTATAAACATCAATAAACGGAAAAAAGCATAAAAAATTACCCTCTACCGTATGTACTAGAGGGCGTGCTCTACGTTTTTAAGTATAGCACCCTGGCAAAACCTAAACAAGCCCCAGGAAGGCTGGGCTATCCCCCGCGCACCGGGGTAACTCAAAAGGGAGGAAATGGCCTTGTCTATAGCTTTACTGCAGTTGAGTTTGGGTGTAGGCCTGCTTTTGATGGGTATGCAGTTTTTACGGCAAGGTCTGGCAGGCATGGCCCGGCACCGCTTCGAGCAAATCTTGCGCCGGGCAGCCTCTACTCCCTGGCGAGGTCTCTGCTGGGGTACGCTGGCCACGGCTCTGGTACAGTCCAGCACCGCCGCAACCGTCTTTACCGTTGGGCTTGTTGATGCCGGCCTAATTTCCTTCCGGCAAAGCCTGGGTCTCATCCTCGGCGCCAACATCGGAACCTGCGTTACGGTACAAATTCTGGCCTTCGACCTGGAGGAATTGGCCCTACCCATGCTGCTTGTTTCCCTCTTGCTCCTTATACCGGCACGCAGCCGTCCCCTGGGTTTAACCCTTCTTGGCACCGGGATGATCTTTCTCAGCCTATCTTTGCTGACCCAGGCCCTGCAACCCTGGAGGGAAGCGCCCGCCTTATTAGGCCCCCTGGCGGCTGCCGCAGCCTCCCCCTGGCAGGGACTCCTGGCGGGCGTAATCGTAACCGCCCTACTGCATTCCAGCAGCGCTGTAACCAGCCTGACTATGATATTGGCTGCCCAGGGGCTGTTGCCCTTGCCTGCAGCCCTGACCGTGGTGCTGGGGGCCAATATCGGTACCTGCATAACCGCCCTTGCAGCCGCCGTTTTTGCTTCCCGAGCCGCTCAGCAGACGGCCCTGGCTCATTTTTTACTTAACATCTTCGGGGCCTTCATTTTCCTTCCTTTCTTGGGCATCATAAGCTCTTTTTTATCCTGGCTCTCCCCTTCGATGGCCAGGCAGATAGCCCATTTTCACACTTTCTTTAACGTGGCTACTTCCCTCGCCGCCCTGCCCCTGGTAGGCGCTCTGGCCGGGGTCACCACCTGGATCTTGCCGGAAAATAGGTGATGCTTCCGAAACATTCTCCGTGCCGGGGCGCTGGCGACGGCTCCAGATGGGCTTGCCAGCGATCCGTATGGCTCCCCCTCGCCCTCCGGCGGGGTTCCCGGCCAATTCGGCATCCTTGCCTCAGTGGCCGGCCGCAGGCCTCTCTGTCCTCGGCCCCGCCTCCGGGCTCGGTTTCGCCAACGGCTCGCAGGGCTCGCCCAAAGTCGCCTTACGCCAGCATCCCCGGCATTTTCATACTTCTTTCGGAAGCACCAATAGGTAAGCTTAATCCGACAAATCCCCGGAAACCGCGACTGATCGTTTCTAAAGAGGCCGCCGTTGCTCCATCCCGTTTACCGCCGCAAAGCCTTTGGTTCTGCACAAGTATCTTCCCACCTCAAATCGCTCGCCCTCAGCCCGTATCCACCACCTCTTAGCCGAAACGCGTTTTCACGACACATGGAGCAAGGCGTCCCACCGACAAGCAACTCACGGCCGGCTTTTTTAAGCCCCCCTAAAAAGGCTGTACTTCCCCCTGAGGTATTGCCATAGTTCGCTGTAAGTGGAGCGGCCGCAGAGCACCGCCAGCAGGCAGCCGGCCACCTGCTGGTTGGCCAGGACCAGGCGATGGACAACAGGCGTCAACCGGTAAACCACCCGGGCGATCTGGGCGGCCCGCCTTAATTCCGGCAAAAGCTCCCCGGCTATCCGTAAGCTGTAAGCTTCGAGGGTAACTTCACCCGCTAAGGCCTGTTCCAGCACCTGGGTAGCCAGCCTGGCGCTACGCAGGGCATAATAAATGCCTTCCCCGGTAAAGGGGTCCGCCAGGCCGGCGGCATCGCCGGTAACTAAAGCCCGCTGGCTATGCAAAATCGACCTGGCGCCGGTAGCCGTAGGCAGGAGGGCCGCCCGGCAGGTACCGGGAGGAGGGAGGGGCAGGCCCAGATCCTTTAAAAAGTTCTCCAAGTAAGTCTTTAATTTGCGTAAGCGGTGGTTAAAAGAGCCTATTCCTACCGAAAGGTGTTTTTTCTTCGGAAAGACCCAGGCGTAGCCGCCGGGAATGCCACCGTAACTCAGTAATACGCTGCGGCGGTAACGGGCGAGAACCTCTTCCCCAACAGGAAACTCGCATTCCAGCGTTATCCCCTGGGAACGGACGGGGTTCAGACCGAGCTGCCTGGCTACTACGCTCCGGGCGCCGTCAGCGCCGACTAAAAATCGGCCCTGATAAATCTCTCCTCCTGCCCTAACTTCTACCCCGTCACAATTTTCGCTAACTGCCTCAACCGCCAGACCGTCTTTTACTTCTGCTCCGGCCTGGGCGGCCTTTTTAAAAAGAAAATCATCCAGATCATTACGCATAACCATGGTGAGAACCGGCTCCGGAAAAGTCAGTTCAAAAGGCTGTTTTCCGCGATGACAAAAAATAATTTTTTGTGTTTGATCCTGCACTAAATCCGCCGGCAACTCTTCAAGCTCTTTCATCGTTTTAACTGTCAAACCCCCGCCGCAAGGCTTATAGCGCGGCATTTTTTTCTTTTCCAGCAAAAGGCAACGAATGCCCCGGGTAGCTAGATTTCGCGCCACCGTCGCTCCGGCGGGGCCGCCTCCGACCACAATTACGTCCCAGCGCATGCAAATAACCCCTTTTTATCTTAGCTATTAGCTGCAGCCTCGAGCCCAGGCCTTTAATTCTGGAGTTTGGGCGGGTGCTGAAAACTTTTGGCTCCATAATTAATTATGTCCGCCGGCAAGGGAAATGCAATATTGCATTTTAAAACGCGAATTCGGCAATAATAAGAGCGTGGTTTAAACAAATTAAGGAGGTTAGTGGAGTGACCAGAACAGTAGTGGGGATTTTCAGGTCCGAACAGGTAGCTAAAGAAGCCGTCAGCGACCTGCGCCGGGCAGGCTTTGACCGAGAAATTTCCCTTCTCGCCCGCAATAAGGGCCGCCAGGAGGGCACCGCCGAAGGGGGCCTAAACATGGGTATTGATACCGGAGGTATAGGCGACGGCATTACCACCGGGAGCGTACTCGGAGGTTTAGCCGGGCTGGCCGCCGGCGCCGGAGCTCTCGTATTACCGGGTCTAGGGCCTCTTATCGCTGCCGGCCCCATCGCCGGCCTTCTTTCGGGGGCAGCCACCGGCGGGATCGCCGGCGGTCTCCTTGACTGGGGCATCCCGGAAGCCGAAGGACGGCGCTACGAAAACGAAGTGCGCCAGGGAAAAATTATGGTTTCCGTCCGCGCCAACGAACGGAAGGCCGACGAAGCCCAAAAAATTTTACAAAATCACGGAGCCGATGACGTCAAAATCCACTAAAAAGCAGGCGACCGGGCCCTATAAACGCGGCCAATTTTTAATTTTTAAGCGAGCCACCAGGTTATGCGCAGCCCAACCATAAAAAAGCCAGCATGAGGCCCTTAAACAAGGTAAAAAATAAAATAAGGTGTGCAGCAAAAAATTTAAGGAGGTTGGGCCATGGCGCGCAGACGTGGGATCATGTCTGATGCTCTCAAATGGGAATTGGCCAAAGAGCTGGGTGTCGCCGATACTGTGGCTACCGAGGGCTGGGGCAGCGTACCTTCCCGGCAATGCGGTAACCTGGTACGGCTGGCCATTGAAAGGGCAGAACGCAGCCTGGTGAATAACCGCTAGCTGCACACCGGCCGGAAAGTTTAAACTTTCCGGCCTTAAATTTAATCGGTGTAGCCTCCTATTTCCTCAACTGATTAACCCGTTCGTAGGGATCGAGGATATCGGTAATGCGGACACCGAAGTTTTCATTAACTATAACTACTTCGCCGCGGGCAATTAAAGTGCCGTTAACTAAAATTTCAACCGGCTCGTCGGCGTTTCTTTCTAGCTCGACAATGGCGCCTGGCGCCAATTCTAAAATATCGCGGATAGGCTTGTCGGTTTCCCCAAGCACCACCGAAATATCCAAAGGTACATCCAAAATTAGGTCCAGATTGCGGGCACTGGCCCCAACCACAGCAGGCGGCCGGCGGTTTTCCCCGTTGCCATCGGGCTGAGCCGGAGGTATTGCTACCTCGCCGGCCCCGAAATCCTGCGGCGCTCCAGCGGGATCTCCGGCCGGGGGTATTTCCGAAATGCCGGTTTGAGAAGGATTTAATAGCAGATCGGCTTCTAATTTAGCAATTTCCAGGGGCATAACCTGCATAATTTCGCTGTTTACCAGGCCCTCTATTTCCATCTTAAAAGATACGACGGCGATTTTGCTGTCCGTCGGCCAGGGCGAAGGCAGGCTTTCGCCCGTAAGATCTACCGGCGTAACGGTAGGTGGCGAGATTTTAACGCTGCGCTGAAATATGGTAGACATGGAAGTGGCTGCCGAACCGATCATCTGGTTCATGGCTTCCGCCACGGCGCTGATCTGTATTTCGGTAAGCACTTCGCTTTTAGCCAGGCCGCTGCCGCCCATCATCAGGTCGGCAATTACCGAGGCATCGCTGACCTTTATGATCAGGAGATTGACTCCTTCTAAACCCTCGGTAAACGTAACTTCTACCGCTAGATAAGGTACTTCAAAACTTTCAAATAACTCCTTAGGTGTCGTTACCCTGACAGAAGGTGTAGTAATAGTTACTCTTTTATTTAAAATCTGAGAGAGGGTTGTGGCCGCGCTCCCCATAGAAATATTGCCGATTTCGCCTAAGACATCTTTCTCCGTCTCGGTAAGGTCTTTGTCCGCCACCTCGCCTCTAAAAGTTCCTTTCAAAAGGGCGTCTATCTCCTCCTGGGAAAGAAAATTATCTGCCATTTTGCAATACCTCCGTCACCTGAACCGCAATTTTTTTACCTACCAGCCCCGGCTGGACTTTAAATTTCAAGTAGCCATCGACGTGTAATTCCAGGTCGTCGCCGATGGAATTGTCCAGGGCGATAACGTCCCCTTCCTGTAAATGGATGAACTCTCTTACCGTCAGCCGGGTGCGGCCGCAATAGGCGATTAATTTTACAGGGATATTGTTTAAGATTGCGGCAACCTTATCCCGGTAATCGGGCCTGGCCTCGCCTTCCCTTAAGGCGGCAAACCACTGGCTGGCCGACAGCCGAGAGATAACCGGCTCCAAAAGCATAAAAGGCAGGCACAGGTTCATCAAACCCTCGTGTCCGTTAATATTGCTGGCCAGGGTAATAATGGCCGCCGTCTCATTAGGCGAAATCACCTGGGCAAACTGGGGATTGGTCTCCACAGATTCCACTTTGGGCTTGACGGGGTAAACGTCGGACCATACATAAATAAGTTGCTCTAAGATACGGCTACTCAAGCGGCGCAAAACGTGGAGCTCGATTTCGGTTAACTCCCTTACTTTGGCCGGCATTTCGCCCGAACCGCCGAAAAGCAGATCTATAATGGGAAAAACGAAAGCCAGGTTGGTCTCCAGCACCGCAGAACCTTTTAAGGGTTCCATGGAAAAGACCGTCATTAAAGTTGGAGTGGGCAACGACACGATAAAATCCTCGTAAGTCATCTGCTCCACAGAATTGATTTTTATCTGCACGTTGGCCCTTAAATAGGCGGAAAGAAAATTGGCCACCAGGCGGCCGTAATTTTCGTGGATCATGTAGAGAGTACGAAGGTGTTCCTTAGAAAATTTGTTCGGCCGGCGGAAATCGTAACGTTTTGCTTTGGGCTGCGCCGCTTCCTTTTGCAACTCTTCTGCCTTAACTACGCCGGTAGTAAGAGCCTGCAATAAGGAATCGATCTCCGCCTGGCTTAAAACTTCAGCCACTCCAACCCCTCCCATCAGGCCAGGGCTTTCTCCAGCGCCTGGAGCACTCTTTCCTGCTGAAAAGGTTTAACAACAAAGTCTCTGGCTCCGGCCTGTATGGCTTCCATAACCATAAGCTGCTGGCCCATGGCGCTGCACATAATGATGCGGGCAGACGGGTCTATCTTTTTAATGGCTTTAACCGCCGCGATGCCGTCCATCTCCGGCATAGTAATGTCCATGGTCACCACATCGGGTCTTAGTTCCTGGTAAAGTTGAACGGCGCGCAAGCCATTTTCGGCCTCGCCGGCAACTTCATAGCCATTTTTAACCAGAATGTCCTTAATCATCATGCGCATAAAAGCCGCATCATCTACAATTAGTACTCTTTTGCCCATAATTATCGCCATCCCTCCGTATATTAAATTTCCAGCCCGAGGGACTTGAGAATCGTCCCCAGGGCCTGTTCTTCTGGCACCAAGAAAAAGTGACTGCTTATTTTAACCGTTTCATCGTAAAACTGGGTTTCGATTACCAGGGCCCTATCGGAAAAATAGCCGCTCTCCAGAAAAGCGGAGGTCAAAACCGCGCCCAGCATATCACAGGCAAAGGCGGGTACCGAAGGGATGAAAGTGAGCCTGCTGAACTCGGCAAAAGCATTTAAAAAAGAGCCGGCCAGGATATTGCCTACTTCTAAAAGCACCGAAACCCCCATCTCGTCTAAGGTGCGCGTGCTTCCTGCCTGCCTGCCCATCATTAAATCGATTAAGAGCAGGGCGCTTTCTTCCGCCAGCAAAAAGAAAATTTTGCTGGGAGCCTGGCCGGAAACGATAAGTTCCACGCAGGCAACAGCCTCCTCTTCTTCACCTACCAGGGAAACTATCTCTTTTAGGGGCAGAATGCCCGCCCGGGGCACCGTCATCTGAACGCGCCGGCCCAACATATTGGCCAGAGATGTGGCCGCGTTACCCGCCCCGATGTTCCCGATCTCTTTTAAAGCATCCAGCTGCAGGGCGTTTAAGCTCTCCCATGAAGCCAAGTCCTCTTCCTCCTACTCTTCCTTTTGGTAAAACCAGGGACCTATCTTCTGAAAGCCAATCTCCCGGTAGGAAAAAATGTTCTCGGTTGCACCGATAAAAAGCACTCCTCCAGGTGCTAAGGACTGATAAAACTGGCGGTAAAGTTTGTTCTGGGTTTCGGGCGTAAAATAAATAGTCACATTGCGGCAGACGATCAAATGATAATTGCGGTCAAATTCATCCGTCAGCAGATCATGGTGGCGGAAATTTACCCTCCTTATAATCTCATTTTTCAGGCGGTACCCCGGCCCCTCGGGGATAAAGTAGCGCTCCAGTCTAGCAGCGGACACGTTTTGCAGAACCCGGCGGTCGTAAAATCCTTTTTTGGCCTCCTCCAGGGCCGCATCATCTATATCGGTAGCGTCGATTATATGCTTAAGGCCGGGACTCTGTTCGGCGAGAATAATGGCCAGGGAATAAGGCTCCGGCCCATTGGCACAGGCTGCGCTCCAGATCTTGAGGCGGTGATAGCGGGCCAGAAGCTGGGGAAGTATTTCTTTTTCCAACCGGGCAAAAATCTCAGGGTTGCGGAAAAACTCCGAGACGTTAATGGTAATTTTATCAACGAACTTCTTCCACTGCGCCGGATCGCTCTTTAAAAGCCGGAAGTAGGCTTCGTAATCGGGAATTTTCAACAATCCCATAAGGCTACCTATACGCCTGATAAGCTGGGGCTCTTTATAACCGGCCAGATTTAGGCCAAAATGCTGGTAAATTCTGGTTTTGAATTCAGAAAAATCCATAAGCATCGATTGCTCCTAAATAATTTTCAAAGGACGCCCGATCGTCCGGATCAAAACTTCGCCGCTGGAAGTATCCAGGATCATTGTACGCCCGTAATTTCCGCCTGTTTCCGCTGCCAGGATGGGGATGCCCAGAGAAGCCAAAACCCTTTGTGCTGCCTGGGTATTGCGCTCCCCTATGTTTAAAATCGTCAGGCGCTTGTCGGCAGAAGAGAACATCTGCGCCCCGCCTGCCAGCTTGGCCGTAATGTAAGCCCGCCTGGCCCCGAGGCGTAGCATGCTTTTCAGGAGATCGGGTATGGCCAGATCGGCAAACTTGGCCCGGTTATCCACCTCCCGGAACTGACTGCTTTCGGGAAGCATAATATGGGCCAGTCCACCGATTTTATTGACGCCATCGTAAAGGGCGATGCCTACACAGGAACCCAGTCCCAAAGTAATCAAACGCGCCGGGCTTAAGGCTGTTTTCCAATCGGCAATACCGACTTTAATTTCTTCTGGCCGCTCTTCTGGCCGCAAAAGGGCCTCCATTTTCTCTTCCTTTCTCAGTCGCTCCGGTTTCAAATTAATTTACATATTTTAGCACCAGAATCGGCATAATACAATACGGCAGGTTTTAGCGCCGCAGGTTGTTGGCCAAGCTCCACATTTCGTCGGCCGACCTGATGGCTCTAGAGCTTATTTCATAAGCCCGTTGAGCAAGGATCATTTTGGTCATGGTTTCGGCCAGGTCCACATTGGCTGCCTCCAGGAAACCCTGGCGCAAAAGACCGGCCCCCTCCTCCCCGGGTAATCCGGCAGTAGCTTCGCCGCTGGCGGCTGTGGGGCGATAGAGATTATCTCCCAGGTATTCCATGCCGGCGGGATTGGGTACAAGATAAATTTCCAGACGCCCCAGTTCTTCCTGGGTGCCGTCCACATGGATTACGCTTACTTCTCCAGTAGGTTTTATCTTAACCTCCGCATATTCCTCCGGCAGGCTGAAAGGGAGCACTACTTTATGCCCGGTAGCCGTGACCAGGCTGCCCCCGGCATCGCGGTGAAAGGACCCGTCACGGGTAAAGGCAAGGCCGCCATCCGGCATCTCTACGGCCAAAAAACCGCGGCCTTCGATGGCCAGGTGCCACGGGTTGCCCGTTTCCACCAAAGGCCCCTGGGTAAAAATTTTGGCCATTTCGTTTACCCTTGCTCCCGAGCCTACCATAGGGAGCTGGCCTGGAGTTTGCCGGTTGACCGGCAAACCGCGTTCTTCTACCGGCCGGTAAGCCAAGTCGGCGAAGTTGACCTCACTTTTCTTATAAGCCGGGGTATTGACGTTGGCCAGGTCGTTAGCCAGGCTGTCGAGAAGGGCCATCTGGGCCGTCATGCCCGCAGCCCCGCTCCAAAGCGCTTTAAGCATATTATTACCCTCCTACCTTAAAGAACCAACTTCGTTGACCGCTTTGCCCAGGGCTTCGTCCTGGGCCTGGATCATTTTCTGACTGGCCTCGTAAGCCCTCATCGCCGCCAGCATGTCCGTCATTTCGCGGACGAGGTTGACGTTGGCTTTTTCCACCCAACCCTGCCTGATTCTAACACCGCCAGCCTCCTGGGCGCCAGCTTCGGGCGGGGCGGCAAAAAGGTTGGCCCCGGTTTTGATGAGCCGCCTCTGGTCGGCAAAACTCACTATCTGCAGGCGGTCGAGTTCCTCGCCGTCCCGCCATATGGTGCCGGCGGCATCGACCTGAAATTCCCCCTGGCCTACCTGCAACGGCCCTCCTTGGCCTAAGACGGGATAGCCCTCCGCGGTCACCAGGAACCCCTGGTCGTTAACGTGAAACTCGCCGTTGCGGGTATAGCGTACCTCCTCGCCCACCTGTACGGCAAAAAAGGCAGCCGGCCCACCTCTACTATCCACCAGGGCCAGGTGGGTTGGGTGTCCCGTCTCAACCAACGGTCCGGGATCAAAGCGGGTCACCACCTCGTCTAAGGCAACGCCATAGTGAGTAATACCGATGGGCATACGCGCGGCCTGTCCCTCCAAGCGCTCCATTAATACTTCTGGAAAAGAGCGCAGGGCCGTAACGTCCTCTTTATAGCCGCCGGTATTCAGGTTGGCCAGATTGTTGCTTATAACCTCCTGACGTAACTGCTGGACTAGCATACCCGTAGCCGCCAGATGCAAACCCCGCAACATAATTAATTCCCCCCTTGCTACTCTTCCTATTTCCGGTTTTTTTATAATTCGCGAAGCAATATATCCCCCCGCCTCCGGCCCTTTCCCTTAGCGCAGAACGGGAAATAAATCAACCTCTCACTCCGCTGGCGTATCTCCACTTTTCAGCCTGCTTTGGCTTACGCTTGCAAAGGATTCTCCTCGCGGGCCAAACTAGCGCTCGGCCTTAAAGCTTAAGGCGGACTTCCCGGCAAATTCGACCTCCTGTCTCAGTTGCCGGCCGAAGGTCTCATGCCCTCGGGCGGCTTGCGCTTTCGGCCTCGTTAAGTTTGGCTACCGCTCGGGGAAAGAACCTCGCTTTCAAGCCAAAGCAGCCTCCCCCAGCGAAAACTGGGGATAACCCAACTCACTCCGTTAAACGGCGCAGGATTTCTTCTACTTTTCCCGGAGGGAGGTAGTAGGAGCCGGCTTTGAGCTTAAGATCCAGGCCTGCCCTGCGGGCGGCAGCTTCAAACACTTCCCTTTTGATTACCTTTTTTTCTTCCAGCAAGGCTGCTATCTCCTCCAGGCCGGCACCCGGCGGTATGGTCACCAGCACTTCTTCCTCACTAACCGGCGCCGGCTCTTTTACTTCCCCGCCCGGTGGAGAACTATTCTTACCGGGAGGTGGCGCGAAATTGACCACCTCTTCCCGGAAGACCATGCCATAGGCCCGCGCTTTAGCAATAATTTCCTCCCGCGAGGGCTCTCGATGGGGGAAAGCCAGGAGAATAAGGCCCGCAAGAAAAAGTCCCAAACCTATACCGCACCCTAGCGGTGCATACCGTCGTTTAAAGCTGGAAAACGGCGTAAATTCAGGATTAATTCTATCTCCCCCTTTCCTTTACCGTAACGGCTGGCAAGAGCCGCGATGTCTTCGCCGGCAGCGTAAGCCCGGCGGATTTCTGCGTAAGGATCGACTTGAGCCTGAGCCAGGTGTTCGGCAAAACTCCTCTCCGGTACCGTCGGTGCCGGGGATTTAAGTTCGGGCTGGAAGATGGCCTTCCTTTCCATCCGGGTCAGGGCCTCTTCCAAGGTATCTTCCAGGTTCGCTATCCTGGCTTCCAGCTGATTTAAAGACACTTCTTTTTCCTGGCTGCTTAATTGTCTTAAAGCTTCCGGCATAAAAAAGACAATCAACAGGAAGCCCAGAAAAAGGAATAAATACGCCATTTATTCTCCCTCCATAAGATAGCGGCGCAGCCGCAAAAGGGCGCGGCCATGGAGCTGGCAAACCCGGGATTCGGTAATATTAAGCACTCGCCCGATCTCTTTCAGGGTAAGCCCTTCGTAATAATAAAGGGTGAGGACGAGGCGGTCGCGTTCAGGTAGCCTGGCCAAAGCCTTCTTGAGATCGGCGCGAAACTCTTTTTCTTCATACTGCTGTTCCGGGTTGGGGCTGTTCCTGTCGGCCAAGAAATCTAAGCGCCGCGCACCTTCTTCACCGGCGTCGGAGAGGAATTCTTCCAGGGAAAGCACGGCCATCTGGCTGCCGCGGCTCAAAAGCTCCTGTAATTCCGAGACTTTTAATCCCGCCGCGCTGGCCACCGCTTCGTCCGGTACCTCTTCGCCGTATACCTGCTCCAGGTGACGGTAAATATTGCTTACACGCCGCAGTTCACTGATCAGCGTACGCGGCGCCCAGTAAGCCTGGCGTAAAGCATCCAGGACCGCCCCGCGTATGCGCTGGGCGGCAAAACTGCTGAATTTCACCCCCCGGCCCGGTTCATAGCGCTGCAGGGCTTCCAGCAGGCCGATGATGCCGTAGCTCAAGAGGTCCTCTTGGTCCAGGTAAGGAGGAGGGTTAACCACCAGCCGGCTCACTATGTAGCGCACCAGGGGTAGATATTGCAGAACGAGTTCCTGGGCATTAGACCCGTTCAATTCATTAACCGCCATAGCAGGCTACCTCTCTTTGCGCATTTCCTCCAGCAGGCGCCGGAAGACATAGCCGATTATCACATCCCGCTCGCGCTCGGAGATGTCTTCGAAAGCTACGCCGGCAACATAATGCCGGTAGCCCTTCTGTTCTTGCAAAACCACCCGCTTAACACGTCCCAACAAGGTTAATCTGACAAAACTTTCCTGCTGAGGTATTTCCAGGGCAAGAAGGAGCAGATCCCCTTCTTTTAGCTCTTCCCTGAGGACCAGTTGCATACCGCCGCCGCTTATATCAATAGACACGGCCTTTTTCCTGGGCCGGAGGGCTTTAAGTCGCGCCAGGTCTCCCTCGGTCAAAACCTGGTAGCGAACTTCCAGGGCCGCCTTGACCCGCACGAATTCCCTTGCCTGTACCCGCTTTATTTCTACCGGCCGGGCCAAAACATATACAGGGACCGGTTCCAGCACCCTACCCAAAACCTGAGTGGTAAATTCGTAACGCGCTTCTCCGGTATAAAATACTACTCTTACCTCATCGCCGCGGTGGAAGATCTCCTCCTCGCCCGAGCCGGCCATAACAGTAAAAACCTCTTCGCCCACATCCTGGACAAGAGAGCGCAGGCTTTCTTTTCTGCCTTCCGCCTGGATATGAACCTGTTGATTGATCCGGAGCGGAAAATCTTTAGCCAATCAGAAATCTCCTTTCCGGCGCCCGAATAAACGGCCAAGCTTTTGGAAAAAATCGGAACCCGCTTTACTTTCCGAGGCTGCCCTGCCAAGTAGTTTCCTGGCTATGGCCTCCACGTCCAGAGCCGCCTTGACGCCGGATGCCGACAGGACAAAGGGCTGCTGCCTGTGCACCGCCTGCCCTACCGCCCGGTCTTCGGCTATAAACCCCAGGAGGGGCAAATCCAGGTGCAAAAAACGCCGGACGGCCTGCTGCAACCGCTGGGCCGCTTCCCGCCCTTCGGTTTCGCTGGCTACCCGGTTAACGATCAGGTAATTTTTTGTCCCCAGGCGCGCCAGGATCTTGATTAACCCGTAAGCATCGGTTAAGGCCGTCGGTTCGGGCGTGGTGACCACCAGCACTTCGCCGGCAGCCAGGGCAAAACTTAAAATCTTGCGGGAAATACCCGCGCCCGCATCCAGCAAGACGAAATCCTGGCGGGTGGCCAAGCTTTCCAGCTCCTGCAAAAGTTTTTCCTGCCGGAAGCTATCCAGGTCGGCCAGTTCTTGGAGGCCCGAGGCACCGGGTATCAACTGTAGCCCTGCCGGTCCCCGGATAATAATTTCGGCCAGGCTTTTTTCGCCGTTTATAACCTGCCTCAGGTCCCAGCGGGGCACCAGGCCCAGTAAAATATCTACATTGCCCAGGCCCAGGTCGGCATCAAAAATTAGCACTTTATATCCCCATTTGGCCAGCACTAGGCCCAGGTTTACGGTAAGGTTGGTTTTGCCTACCCCACCCTTACCGCTGACTACGGCCAAAACCCTTGCCCCCGATTCTTTTTCCCGCACCAGTTCACGAAGCCTGGCCGCCTGATCCATCCGCATCCACCGCTTTCCAGATTAGATCGGCAAGTTGGTAGGGGTCCGTCTCCATCAAATCATCAGGAACATTCTGCCCGTTGGTTACATAGGCAACCGGCAGGCCGGTAGTATAGGCCGCGCTAAGGATAAGGCCCGGGCAGGTAGTTTCATCTATTTTGGTAAAAATTAACTGGTTATACCCAATCCTGCGAAAGTCTTCCAGAACTTTACGCACATCCCTCCACCTGGTAGTACAGCTTAAAACCAGGAAGGTTATTTCCGGCTGGATAAGATCTAAAAATCCTTTAGTTTCGGCCAATTGAGATACGTTGCCGGAAGGGCGGCCGGCGGTGTCTACCAGCAGCACCTCGCACCCGGCCAGCTTTTCCAGCGCCTGTTTGACATCGCGCGGGGTCATGGCTACCTCCAGGGGCAGCCCCATGATCTCGGCGTAAATTTTGAGCTGGTCCACGGCTCCGATACGGTAAGTGTCCAGGGTTAAAATACCTGCGCGCCGCCGCCCAAACAGGCTGAACCGGGCAGCAAGCTTGGCCAGGGTCGTCGTCTTACCCACCCCCGTCGGCCCGATAAAGGCGAGGGTCGTTTTCCTTTCGGGAAAAGAACTAGGGGCAGGCGTAACTACGCCGGCCAGACGGGCCTTAATTACCTGGCCCAGCACTTCAGAAGAGGCGTTTTCCAGGCCTTCAAGAAGCTTATCCACCAGCTCGGGCAGCAGCTCCTGCCCGAGCAACTGGGAGCGCCAGGCCTGCAAGGCATCTTTACTGTTATTTACCGCCGGAAGAGAAAGCTGCTTCAAGACGGCCTTGATCTCGGCCAGTTCCCGCCGCAGCCCCTCTTCCGCCGGCGTCTCTTTCTGGCCGACAGTGTCGACGGCCGCCGTAACCTCCAGCCGCCGGGGAAGGAAAAAACCCCTCCACCCCGGCTGGCGCACCTGGCGGCTGGAGACAATTACGGCTTCCGGTCCCAGGTCGCGCCTGATGGCCAGATAAGCCTCCTGCATATTATTTACGAGATAGCGCTTGATCCTCATTCTAAGCCCACAACCTCCAAAGCGTGGACCTCCAGATCGGGCTCGAGTTCATTATAGGCAAGGACGGGCAGGTTTGGGAAAGAGCGCTCGATCAGGCGCCGGAAAGGCAGGCGGGAGCGCGAAGAACAGAGGACTACCGGCTGTATCCCGCCTACAGCAACTTTTTCTACCGCCTGGCCGAGGCGATTTAATAACTGACGCAACACTTCCGGCGCCAGCACCGGATAGTTCCCCTGCGGCGTGGGTTGGAGGGCTTCCTGCAAATCCTGCTCCAGCTTGGGGTGCAAAGTTATCGCCATGAGCTTCCCTTCCGGCGCGTACTGGTGGCTGATAGTCCGGTGCAGGGCTTGCCGGGCCATTTCTGTAAGATAGTCAGTATCCCGGCTGTTCCTGACTCCATCGGCAAGGGCTTCCAGAATAGTTACCAGGTCGCGAATAGGTATTCTCTCCCGCAGGAGATTTTGCAAAACTTTCTGCACCTCGCCTAAGCTCACTTGTTGCTGGGTTAACTCTTCAACCACGGCCGCGCTTTGCTCCTTTACTTTATCCAAGAGCTCTTTTACCTCCTGCCGCCCCAGAAGCTCGGAAGCGTGGGATTTAATAAACTCCGTCAGGTGGGTTACCAGAACCGTACCGCAGTCAACCACAGTAAAGCCGGCCAGTTCCGTTTCCTGGCGGTCGGCCGGCGCCACCCACCAGGCTGGCAGGCCAAAAGTGGGCTCGCGCGTGGGTATACCTTTGGGTTCGGTACCACGCCCCGGATCCATGGCCAGGAAATGGCCCGGCAGAAGTTCGCCGCGAGCCGCCTCGATGCCGCGCAGTTTAAAAACGTAGGCATTCGGCGGCAGGCGCAAATTGTCCCGTATGCGAATGGGGCGGACGTAAATCCCCAACTCGGTAGCGCACTGGCGCCTAACGGCCGCCAGCCGGTCCAAAAGGTCGCCCCCTTGACTTTCATCAGCTAGGGGGATCAAGCCATAGCCGATCTCTATTTCCAGCGGGTCTACTTGGAAAAGACTTAAGACGTCTTCCGGCTGGTAATGCTGGCGCGCTTTAACCCGGGATACCTCCTGGGCCCGCTGCCGGGACAACTGCTTCTCTTTTCCCAGGACATAGGCGGCATATCCCACTCCGCCCGCCAGGATAAAGAAGGGCAGATGGGGCAGGCCGGGAACCAGGCCCAGGACAAACAAAATGCCCGCCACTAACCCGATAAGGCGCGGGAAGCTGGTCAACTGCCGGCTCACCGCCTGGCCGAAGTTTTCCACCGCGCCCGAACGAGTTACCAGAATGCCGGTAGCGGTGGAGACGAGCAGGGCCGGAACCTGGCTTACCAGGCCGTCGCCGATGGTCAGACGGGTATAAGTCTGCAGGGCAGCATCCAAAGGCAGGCGCAGCTGCCAGAGCCCGATAGCCAGGCCGCCGATTAGGTTAATGGCCGTAATTACCAGCCCGGCGATGGCGTCCCCGCGCACGAACTTGCTGGCCCCATCCATAGCTCCGTAAAAATCGGCTTCCCGCTGCAGTTCCCGCCTTTTGGCCCTGGCTTCTTCTTCGGTGATAATACCGGCATTTAAATCGGCGTCTATACTCATCTGTTTGCCCGGCATGGCATCCAGGGTAAAGCGCGCGGCCACTTCCGCCACCCGCTGTGCCCCGCTGGTAATGACCACGAACTGCACCACTGTAATAATAAGAAAGATTACCATACCGACAATATAATTGCCGCCCACGACAAAACCGCCGAAAGCCTGGATCACGTGGCCGGCATTGGCCTGGCTTAAAATTAAACGGGTGGAAGCGATGTTCAGGCTCAGCCGGAAAAGGGTCACTACCAGCAACAGGGATGGGAAGATATAAAAATCAAGCGCCCGGTCCACAAACATGGTGGTCAGCAACAGAAGTATACTTACGCTAAGGCTGACGATAAGTAGAAAATCCATTACCACCGGTTTTACCGGGATAACGATTAGCAGCACGACCATTAAAACCGCCACGGGCACTATAAGGTCGTTATAACCGGCTAAATGAGCCAGGCTTTCTCTTAGATTTCTCCTGCCGGATACGGCCAAAATATTTCACCGACCTTTATGCCAGATTCCTCTTACCTTGCAGGCGGTAGACAAATGCCAGGATCTGAGCTACGGCCTGATAGAGTTCAACCGGGATCTCCTGCCCTATCTCTACCTGGCGAAAGAGCGCCTGCGCCACGGGCGGGTTTTGGACGATGGGGACATCGTTCTCCCGGGCTATTTGCACAATACGCGCGGCTACCGAGCCGGCGCCTTTGGCCACCACCCGCGGCGCCCCATCCTCCTGCTCCCGGTAGCGCAGGGCTACCGCAATATGGGTGGGGTTCGTGACCACTACCGTCGCCTCAGGCACCGCGCGCATCATACGGTGCCGGGCAAGCTGGCGCTGTTTCTCCCGCAGGCGCGAGCGCACCAGGGGATCGCCCTCGGTCTGTTTAAGCTCTTCCTTTACTTCCTGCTTGGTCATGCGCAAATTGCGCTGAAATTCGCGGCGCTGGAAAACATAGTCTACTACTGCCACTCCTAAAAAAACCGCCATCGCCGCCAGGCCGACCTGGAAAAGTAATTTTTCCACTACGGCCAGAGCCTGTGGCAGGCTCATATCCAGAATGAAAAAAAGATCGTTAAGCCGCCCCCTGACCACCTGGAACACGACCATTCCCACCAGAACCACTTTAGCCAGGCTTTTTCCTAAATCTACTAGAGATCTGCGGGAAAACAGGCGCTGCAGTCCCTGCATGGGGTTTAAATTTTCTAGACGGGGCCGAATCGGCTCCAGGGAAAATAGGAACCCCACCTGGGCGTAATTAGCTGCCAGCCCGAAAACGGCAGCCAGGCCGAAGAAGGGCAGTAAAGAAAAAAATGCTTCGCCGGAGAGCCCCGCCAGCAAGGCCGGTAACGTCACCACATCCAGCGGCTCCCGCCAGCCTTCCCTAAAAGCACGCACCAGGAGTGTGGCCGCCTCTTGATAAAAACGCTCCCGCCAAAAATAAAGGAAAAGCATGGCGGAGAGCAACACAACCGCGGCGCTGAGATCGTTGCTGCGGGCGGCCTGCCCTTTGCGCCGCACTTCCTGCAGCCGGTGTGGTGTAGCTTCTTCGGTCCTATCTTCGGCAAAAAGTTGCAGGTCGAGATCCAGGGTCACTTAAGACCAGCTCCGAAGGACGGTAATCAGATCCCGCTCCATCTGGCCAAATAAATTCCCAAAAACCGTTGCCAGGAGAGGGAAGATGATTAGCAAAATTAAAAGGCCCAGACCTACTTTTAGAGGAAAACCCAGGATAAATACATTCAATTGGGGAACGGTCCTGGCCACGAGCCCCAAGGCGATATCGCTGATCACCAGGACGACGATTACCGGCGCGGCGATCCTTAAAGCAAGCAAAAAAGTCCCGGCAAACAGTCTGGCCGCCAATTCCACCGGATTCCCGCTTAACCCGGCGCCTCCAAGGGGCACAAGCTGCAGGCTATCACTTAAAGCCAGCAAAAGCATATGATGCCCGTCCACCT
Organism: Clostridia bacterium; assembly: GCA_030445865.1. GTDB lineage: Bacteria > Bacillota > DSM-521 > Neomoorellales > Neomoorellaceae > JASUSV01. The sequence goes on along the minus strand of JASUSV010000003.1, from coordinate 38,586 downwards.
GTAAAAAAAGGAGTAGGCCGAAGATGGTGAAGAACTCGCCCAGCAAAGTAGTGGTAAAAGCGTTTTGAGGGTCGAAAAGGGTGGCCATGGAGAGGCCCATATGCAAGTCGAGCAACTCCCCGGCCGTAGTAATGGCTACAAAAATGAGATTGGCGAGATAACCTAAGGCCAGCCCAAAGAGCGTTTCGTTGACGGCGGCTAGGGCGAAGAGCCAGGGATTGCCCGTTGTTGCGGTACCGGCCGGAACCGCCAGATAAAGCAGCAGGGCTACCAGAAACCCCAGACCGGCTTTGGCCAGGAAGGGTACGCTGCGCACCCCGAAGAAAGGCGCTGTAGCCATAAAAGCCGTCACCCGTATGAAAACGAGAAAAAAAGTCTGGACCTGGGATAATAATTCTGCCATTAATTAAGCCCGCCTAACGTACTAGAGTAGCCAAGTTGCCAAATATCCCGGCGGCATAGGTAACCAGGGTGTTTAACATCCAGGCACCGAAAAAAAGGATGCCTACCAGAGCGGCAAGGATCTTGGGTACAAAGGTTAGAGTCTGTTCCTGGATCTGAGTGGTAGCCTGGAAGATGCTTATGGCCACCCCCACCACCAGGCTCAAACCTAAAACCGGTGCCGCTAACAGCAGCGCCGTCGTCAGGGCCTCCCTAGCTATACTTAAAACAAATTCGGTACTCAAACCTTTTACCCCCACTTAAAAACTCTCTAACAAAGACTTAACGATTAAATACCATCCGTCAACCAGGACGAAAAGCATGAGTTTAAAAGGGAGGGAAATCATAATAGGCGGTACCATGAACATTCCCATGGCCATTAAAATACTAGCAATAACCAGGTCGATAATCAAGAAAGGCAAATAGAGCAAAAAGCCGATCTGAAAAGCTGTCTTCAACTCACTAATCACAAACGCCGGTATAAGGACGTGCATGGGCACATCCTCCCTGGTCTGGGGCTGCGGCATGCGGGACATGCGTACAAAAAGCGCCAGATCTTTTTCCCGCGTCTGCCGGTACATAAACTCCCGCAACGGTCGCGACCCTCTCGCCAGGGCCTCTTCCTGACTTATCTGACCGTTGAGATAGGGATCGAGGGCCTGGGCGCGAATCTCGTTGTAAACCGGGGCCATGGTGAAAAAAGTCAGGAACAAGGCCAGGCCGATAAGCACCTGGTTGGGCGGCACCTGCTGCGTGGCCAGGGCGTTGCGGACAAAGGCCAGGACCACCAGGATCCGGGTAAAAGAAGTCATTAAAAGCAAGATAGCAGGAATTAAGGACAAGAACGTTAACAATAATAAAAGGCGGACCGTATCAACTACCTGGCGGGGGCTATCCGTCTGGCGAATGGACAGATCGATCTCGGGCAACGGTAAAGGCTGGGCCCACGCGGGCTTAGAGTTTGCCAAAATCACAAGCCCTATGATTGATAATAAAAGGAATCCTGACCATTTCGGCGATGTCTTTAACATGAACCCCGCTTCTTCCAAAACCTGAATTTTCCTCCCGGGCCTGCCTCCTCGCCACCACCGGTTAATTCGTACACCGGAACCTCGCTTTCCTGGATACCTGAAGCCGGGTAGTCCGGTATCTCAGCCAGTAGAGCCGGGGTGCCTTCCCCCAGCCCCAGAAGAAAATAGCGTCCGGCCACCCGCACTACGGCTAAACCATGCTTCGGCCCTAGGGGCAGCCGCTCTAGAACTTCAAGTTGGCCCTGGCCCCTTAAAAGCGACACCCGATGCCCCAGCCCGTAGCGCACAACCAGATAGGCTAGCAGCAGCACCAGGGGCAGAAAAATAATTAAGCGCAGCAGGGCTAAATAAAATTCCCTGTCCATAGGTTCTTAGTCAATGCCCCTCGTCTTGTGTTTGCGTAATGAAAGAATTTATACGGATACTAAAGGTGTCGTTAATTACCATAACTTCTCCCCGCGCCAGGGGATAGCCGTTGGCGTAAAGTTCCACCTGATCCCCGGCCAGCTTGTTTAAAGATATAACCGATCCCTCGGCCAGCTCTAAAATCTCTCTCACCGTCAGCCTCCTCCGGCCCAGTTCGGCCCGCAACTTTAAAGGAATGTCGGCCAGCCTTTCTATTCCTCCCTCCGGCTTTTGTACCGGAACCGGCGTTAGAGGGGCGAATTTTGCCTTCTGGATGCGCGGGGAAATTTCACCTGCAGACATGGCCTTCAGGAGTTGTTGGATTTCTTCTTCGGATAACGGCAAAGTAACTTCACCCCCGCTCTACTGAATTACCAGCTCTTGGAAATAAAGGGCGCTCACCTTTCCCTGGGTAAGGACGTTATTCACCGCCTGCAACAGTTCCCGGCGCAAAGCATTATCGTCCTGCAGCTCATCCGTCTTCTTGCTCCGCAAAACGCTGATTACTGCATCCTGGACGCGGTAACTTTTTTCTTGCAGTTCTTTCCCCAGACGCTTATCAGCGTATTCCAGTACGATCTTGGTGCGCAAATAACGGCGCAAACCGGGATCGGCCAGGTTCACCGTTATACTTTCTAAAGCGTGCTGGTATAACGGCTGGGAGCCTTGCTCCCCACCGCCTGCTGCTCCTGCCCGGCTTTCCGGCTGACCGAAAAAGAAATAATAAACGTAGCCGGCGCTGAGAAGGACAACCGCCGCCAGCAAAACAGTGATGAACCAGGACCTTTTTGGTTTTTCTTTCTGTTCAGCGGGCACGCTCGTATACCTCTCTTTCTCCGCCGGCAGGCGTGCTGCCGGCGGTTATCAGCAAAATAACCCGGCGGTTTAAGGCCATGTTTTCCGGCGAGGTATTTGGAACCAGTGGGTGAAACTCGCCGTAACCAACGGCCATAAAACGGCGGGGGTCAAGGCCGTGTTCCTCGGTAAAATAACGGACCACCCTGGCCGCGCGGGCGGCCGAAAGTTCCCAGTTAGTAGGAAACTCAACCGTATGTATAGGGCGGCTATCAGTATGGCCCTCGACCCGAATGTCATTGGGCAAACTCCGCAAAAGCCCGGCTAGCTTATCCAGCAGATTTTTGGCTTCCGGTTTCAGGTCGGCTTTGCCGGAATCGAAAAGGATACGCTCCTTAATGTCAAGGGCCACGCCCCCCCTCTGGTACGTTACCTCTACCTGGTCTTCCATGTTGTTTGCCTTTAGAAATTCCCTCACCTGGGTATAGGTTTCCAGCAATTGGTCGGCCTGGCCGCTGCCGCTTTCTACATTCACCCCTTCCGGAAACTGGCGCGGCAAAGGTTCTGGCTCTGCCAGGGGAGCCGTGCCTCGATCCAGGATGCCGCGCCCTTGATAAGAGAGAATAAACCGCCGGAACTTTTGAATATCTATTTGGGAAAAGGAAAAAAGCAGGACAAAAAACACGAGCAACAGCGTCATTAAATCTGAATAAGTAGTCATCCAGGTCGGTGCCCCATCTTCTTCTCTTCTCTTTTTGCGTTCCCGCCAGGTCAATATACTTCACCCCCAGCCTGCCATCGACGCTTCCGAAACGTTCCCATGCCGGGGCGCTGGCGACGGCTCCAGATGGGCTCGCCAGCATCCCCGGCATTTTCATACTTCTTTCGGAAGCACCTGCCATCCATCTCTTTGCCCTAAATCCTCTCGCGTAAAAGCTCGCCGGGGCGCCCCTCGCGTTCCGCCTCCGTTGCCTTCCTACTGGCACCGGGCGCCAGAAAAGAGCGCAGGCGTTCTTCCAGAATGCGCGGGTTAATCCCCGACTGGATGGCAATGATGCCTTCCAGCATCATCCGGCGCAAGAGCATCTCCTGCTCGCTGCGCAGGGCCAGCTTTCCGGCAAGGGGAAGGAAAAACATGTAAGCCATGATGGCCCCGTAAAAAGTAGTGATTAAAGCTACTGCCATACTGGGGCCCAGGGACTGCGGGTCGTCAAGTTTGGCCAGCATCTGCACCAGCCCGATCAGGGTACCTATCAAGCCAAAAGAAGGTGCCAGGTTTCCCCAGGTACGGAAAATCCCCTGCCCGACCCGGTGGCGTTGGGACATGCAAGCCATATCCGTTTCCAGGATCTCCCGGATCATTTCCGGTTCTAGGGCATCGACCATCATCTGGATGCCTTTCTTAAAAAAAGGATCGTCAAGGCGGTTGGCATCATCTTCCAGGGCCAGCAGGCCTTCGCGCCGGGCTTTGCGCGCCAGGTCGGAAAAAAGCTCGATTAATTCCCGGGGGTCCATGAGATCGGTGGTGAAGGCCTGGCGAATAGCACCGAAAACATTTTTAAAGTCCTGGAAGCCGAAGCTTATCAAAACAGCAGCAAGGGATCCGCCTGCAGTGATCATAAGGGAGGGAATGTTGACAAAAAGCATGGGATTCCCGCCAAGTATAAGCGCCCCGCCTACCAGGCCAATGCCGAGAATAATGCCGGCCAGAGTCATGGCATCTAAGCGCCGCATACCTGCTGCGCCACCTTTCGTTTATAAGTAATCACCTTCTCCATAACCTCGTCGAGAGTATCGGCTACCAGGATTTTCTTACCGCTGGTAAGGGTGATGACCGTTTCCGGCACGCTCTCGATGCGCTCGATCAACTCGGCGTTGAGGGCGATTTCCCTTTTGTCCAGGGTGGTTACTTTAATCATGCCCTTGCCCCCGATGCGGGCAGGCAGTTTTGCCTGCCCTCAAAGTTAACGCTTCAGGTTCACCAGTTCCTGCAGCATCTCGTCAGAAACCGTGATGGTCCGGGCGTTGGCCTGGAAACCGCGCTGGGTGATAATCATGTCGCTAAACTCCTGCGCCAGCTCCACGTTGGACATTTCCAGGGCTGAGGGGATGAGGGTGGTGTTGGCAAAACTGCCACTTCCTGCCTTACCTTTAACCTCAGGACCAGCACCTCCTGTTGAAATATAGCGGTAAAGGTTTTGTCCGATCTTCTCAAGACCGGAGGGATTGGGAAATTTACTTAGGCCAATTGTTTGATCAGTACCGCTCGTCCCATCTGCTTTTATAAAACGCACAACGCCATATTTGTCAATATTATAACTTCTAGCGTCTGTATCAATCTTAATTTCGGCATCACTATCGCTCAAAACTTTTAGACCGTCAGGGTTGACAAGATAACCTGACCCATCAAAGTGAAAGACCCCTGCCCGCGTATAATAGATTGCACCGGTGGCATCTTTTAGTCTAAAAAACCCGTCCCCCTGGATCATTAAATCGGTCCCGTTGCCTGTGGCCATAGCCGCACCCTGCGTGTGCACCACATCAATACTGCCAAGGGATACACCTAAACCGATTTGCTGGGGATTGGTACCGCCGGCAGCACCGGCTCCGCCCGAAGCCGAACCGCCTCGCAAGGTCTGATAATATACATCCTTAAACGTCACACTGCTGCGTTTAAAGCCTACCGTGTTGACGTTCGCGATGTTGTCGCCGATCACGTCCATCCGCGTCTGGTGGGTGCGCAGGCCCGCCACGGCGGAAAAAAGAGAACGCATCATGGGTTTCTTACCTCCCTTTTATTTTAAGATGCTTCCGAAACAATACCCATACCGGAGTGGTGGCGCTCGCGCTCAAGGGCTCGCTTGTGGGCCGCTTCCGTCGTTCCGCGGCCCCGGGCCCCCTCTGGGAGGTCCGGCCCTACGCCAGAACGGCGCTGTCAATGTTCGTAAAGACGTTGCCTTTAAGTTCGCTGCCCTTGGCCGCCGTTATGACCGTCTTGTTCTGGATGCTCACGATTAAAGCCACGTCGTCTACCAGCACCAGGGATTCTCTGGCCCCTTTGGCCGCCGCCTTATTAACCGCCGTTTCCAGCCGCACCAGCTGGGTGGGAGTAAAATTAATATTCCTCCCGGCCATACGCTGCCGGGCGTGCTGGGAAACCTTTAGCCCGGCCAGCTCCTCCAGGAGAAAATCCTGGAACTTGATTTCCTGCCTGGCTGCCGGCCTGCTTGCCGACCCGGCCGGCCCCGCCGGCGATATTGGCTGACCAGGAAAGCCCACTTTCGGCGTCAGCTTGACCCACCCCCGGCAGGCACCGCATACGCTGAGGACCCTGCCCCTCCTGAGGGTGTGGCTTCCCCTGCAGGCGGTTGCCGCACTTCGGTAAGGGCCTGAATGGGGACCGCCTCTTCCCCTACCAGAAGATAAGGTTTGCCTTCTGTTAATTTGACCCCCGTTACTACGCCGCTAACCGGCACCCCATCTACTTCCGCCTTAATTTCCAGGCCCACAAAGCCCAGTGCCTGGGTGAAAAATATTTCCTGCTGGGTTTGGAGAAAGAAGCTTATACTTTCATTTAAATTGGCAATCTGCTCCAGGGTGCTGATCTGAGCCAGCTGGGCGATAAATTCCCTGTCTTCCAGGGGCTGCAGCGGGTCCTGGTGCCGGAGTTGGACTGCCAGAAGTTGAAGGAAGGCCTCTTTGCTTAGATTGTTATAAGTCTTCTGGGACCAGGTGCTGCCGGTATTTCCCTCTACCGCACTCACTGTCACCGGTATCACCCCTCTTCACGCCAGATAATCTATGTGGTTGTAACTTTTAACCTGTGTAACCGTATTTGGTTGAGCTGGGGAAAAACCAGGGGCCATCACCTTAACCTCATGAGGTGAGCGCCGGGAAAAGTCGGGCGGCAAAAAATACCCGCCGGATTCGCTCTGGCTGCCGACCTGGACTTCCATTTCGCCCACATTTACTCCCTGTTGCTGGAGGAGGCGGCGCAGTTCAGGCAGGGAATTCTCTAGGGCCTGGCCGGCCTGGCGGCTTTCGGCCAGCATCTGCACTCCCAGGCGCCCGTCCTGCCAGGTAAGCTTGAGGTGAAGGCTCCCCAGGCTTTCCGGCTTGAGCTTAATTTCCAACTCGCTCCGCCCCTGCCTCCTGGTCAGCTGCATTTTTTCCACGATGCGCGCGGCTATTTCCGGGAAGTTAAGGCCCGGCAAAGCCTCTCCTCTAGAGGAGACGCGTGCCCAGGATACCCCCGCAGCCTGACACCCCCCACCTCCGGCAGGATTACCATCTCCCTGGCCAACCCCACCGTTCCAACCCTCCCGGCGCCCGGGGGGGTTAAGCGGGACCAAGCCTGCCGGCGGCAGTGCCTGGCCGTTAGCCTGGGATGCAGGTGCAGCCGTAGAAGGAGAACCGGCCGCCGGCAAGACCGGCTGCTTTTCGCCCGGGCTCTTTAGATAAGCCCGCAAGGTAGGATGCCGGCCTTGTGCCTGCATTCCGGTTCCAGCCAACCTTTGAGGGGTTTGAAGTAAATCTCCGGCCGACTGCCCAATAACCGGCTGCTGCTGCGGCCGGGCGCCGGCCTCTGCTATCCCAAGCGCCGGTTCATTTAGTTTCAAAGTTTCTAAAGCTGCGGCTACCCATTCCGGCGGGCCTTCCCGGCCTGCCAGCGCCAGCAGGCCAATTGCCAGACCTGGAGAAAGCCCTGTACCCGGCCAATTAGCCTCAGGGCCAGAACCTGTAAAGCCGGTGCCCCAACTATTCGGCAGACAGCCGGCCAGCAGCAAGGCCGCTAGCAGAGCTTCCGGCCCGGCCTGCCCTTTTTTGGCGCTTTCTCCCGGATCCGAATTCAAACCGAGTCCGGCTGCCGGCAACCCGGGTTGCGGCACCTCCAGGGCAAGAATCCCTTGTGTCAAGAGGGCTTCCGGGAGCCAATCAGCCGGCACGATGCTGCCCTGGAACTCGCCGCTTTGGCCCAGCCCCTTTGCAAACGAGGCCCCCCTGGAGATAAACAACCTTAAAATATTGGCAAAATTTATTGCCGGCTTGCCTTCCCCTCCCCGGGCCGGAGACAAAGTTACCGGCGCCTGCCCGGCAGGTCCTACGGGTACAGCGACCATTTGCTCCTGTCACCTCCTTTCTGGGCTAGTTAAAACTTAGTGCTGTTTGCGGATATATCCTGAAACGGCTACCTCGTCCACCTCCTTCTGCTCTTCGCGCCCTTGGAGGTACCGGTAAGCCTCCAGTCGCCGCTGCCGCAGGCGATCCATAACTTTGCGCTCGCGCATGGCCTCCCTCACTCGCTCCTTTTGCTTTTCCACCTGTTCAACCAGCGCGTTAACCCGCTCTTCTTGGAGCTGTCTGCGGGCCGCGAGGTAATCCAGGTAAAGGGAGGCCTGGACGGCTTCGGATATATTTAACCGGCCCGTATGCTTTTGAGATTGTCGGGCCGACTGCTCCCTGGCGATCTCTGCCAGCAGAGCTTCTTCGCGGGCCCGCTGCCGTAAGGCTGCCGCCAGCTCCTGTTTGAGTTTATCTTCCACGGCCTGGCGATAAGAGCGGACCTTTTCCAGGGAAAAGCGAAAGGCAGGCAATATAATTCCCCCTAATTGCTCAAGGCTTTTTCTAAAGCCGAGAGGGTTTCTTCAAAGGTGAAGTATTCTTCTTTATCCTGTTTCAAGAAATCCTGAATGGCATCGTAAAATTTCAGGGCAGTATCGACTCTCGGGTTGGAGCCGTGCTGGTAGGCGCCGATCTCGATCAGGTCGGCCGCCTCCTGGTAAGCGGCCAGCAAATCGCGCAGCTGCCCCGCCAGGCGGCGGTGCTCCGGTGAAGTTATTTCCGGCATTAACCGGCTGATGCTGTTTAATACGTCGATGGCGGGAAAATGATTTTTTGCCGCCAGGCTGCGGGAAAGAACGATGTGCCCGTCCAGCAGGCCCCGCACGGCATCGGCTACCGGCTCGTTCATATCGTCCCCCTCTACCAATACCGTATAAAGGCCGGTAATAGAGCCGCGGGCCGAAGTACCGGCCCGTTCCACTAGGCGGGGAAGCAGGGCAAATACGGAAGGGGTGTAACCCCGGGTAGCCGGGGGCTCGCCGATGGCCAGGCCGACCTCGCGCTGGGCAATGGCAAAGCGCGTCAGGGAATCCATCATGAGCATGACGGAATAGCCCTGGTCGCGAAAATATTCAGCAATGGCCGTCGCCACAAAGGCGCCTTTAATGCGCACCAGCGCCGGCTGGTCGGAGGTAGCCACTACCACCACCGAGCGGGCCATGCCATCGGGTCCCAGGTCCCCTTCCAGGAAATCGCGCACCTCGCGGCCCCGTTCGCCGATCAGGGCGATAACGTTAATGTCGGCGGTGCTGTGGCGGGCAATCATACCCAAAAGGGTGCTTTTACCCACCCCGCTCCCGGAAAAAATTCCCACCCTCTGGCCTTCGCCGCAGGTCAAAAGGGCATCTATGGCTTTTATGCCGGTAGCCAGCACTTTCTTGATGCGCCGCCGCTCGAGGGGGTTGGGCGGAGAGTTGTTAACGGCATAATATTCGTAACCGCCTCCCAGGAACCCGGTATCCAAGGGCCGGCCCAGCCCATCAAGAACCCTGCCCAAGAGGCCCGGGCCTACGGGAATGCGGTGGCTGCGACCCGTGGCCACTACCCGGCATCCCGGCGCGATACCATCCAGTTCGCCTAAAGGCATAAGGAGCGTAGCGCCTTCGCGGAAACCCACTATTTCGGCGGCCACCGGAGCATGGCCGTTATTATAAATTAGGCACACCTCGCCGATGGGAGCCTTAAGGCCCCGCGCTTCCAGGGTAAGGCCGGTAACTTTAACGATTTTGCCGCCCCTCTGGCGCAAAGAAATATTTTCTAAAATTCGGTAGCAAGCATTGAAATCCACGGCTACGCTCATAAATGTCTCCCCGCCTGCAAAGCTTCTTTTAAAACCTCCAACTGCCGTTCAAAAGTGGTATCTATAAAACCGTTCTCCGTCTCTATACGGCAGCCGCCGGGTTTTATTGCCGGGTCCGCTACTATTTGTAAGGCAGCGGCGGGCTTTAATTCCTGCTCCAGCTCCGCCCGCCTCTGGCGCAGTAGTTCCGCATCCCCTGGCGAGGCATAAATGATATAAACTTCCCCCTCGGCTACTTCCCGCACCGCCTGGCGAGCCAGATCTAGAGTTACTTGGGGGTTAAGCTCTACCTGGCGCCCCAGGATCTTCTCCGCTATCTTTAAAGCAAGTTCCAGCGCTTCTTTCTCGGCACTTTTGATGATCTCCTGGCGGGCGTGCCTAGCTTCCCGCAAAAATTCTTCCGCCTCCCGGCGTAAGGCCTCTGCTTCGGACCGGATCTTATTTGCTTCTTCCTCGGCCGCAGCCCGGGCCTCATGGTACCCTGCCTGCCAGCCAGCCTGATACCCTTCCTGGCGCCTGGCTTCCGATTCGGCCTGGGCAGCCGCACGAATAGCTTCGGCTTCCTCGCGGGCGGCAGCGATTATTTGTTCTGGAGAAGCTGGGGTAGCTTTTTCTATTAGATTCTCTTTTGGATTCCCTTTGACTATTACTTTTAAATCTTTTAAAGGAATTAGTTTTTCCACCCTGGGAACCGGCGGCTCTTTAATTACTTTAGATAATAATAGCATCCTCGCCACCCCTGGCTATAATAATCTCGCCGGCCTCGTCCAAGCGTCGGATGATCTGGACAATTCTCTGCTGCGCTTGTTCCACATCCCGCAACCGCGTCGGCCCCATGTACTCGATATCTTCCCGTAGCATTTCCGCGGCCCGCTTGGAGAGGTTGCGGTAGATACGGTTGGCGACATCTTCGCTAGCGCCCTTAAGGGCCAGGGCCAGGTCTTTAAAATCAACTTCCCTGAGCACCCGCCGAATGGAGTTGTCGTCCAGGGTAATAATGTCTTCAAATACAAACATGCGTTTACGTATTTCATCGGCCAGTTCAGGATCGTCCTGCTCCAAGGCCTCTAAAATCGTCCTCTCCGTCCCCCGATCTACCCGGTTTAAAATGTCTACTAAAGTTTTTATGCCTCCGGCGGCGGCAAAATCTTGGTCCACGACTGACGACAAACGCTGCTCCAGGATCGCTTCCAGCTCTCGCACCGTTTCGGGCGAAGCCCGCTCCATCAAAGCTATGCGCTTGGCAACATTGGACTGGAGCTCGCCGGGCAAGGCACCCAGGACTACGGCCGCCTGCTCGGGCTCAAGATAGGCCAGGATCAGGGCAATGGTCTGGGGGTGCTCGTTATAGATAAAATTAACGATCTGCTTGGGATCGGCTTTACGGATCATATTAAACGGTCGTATCTTAGAAGTAGCCATCAATTTTTTAATAATTTCCGCCGCCTTGGCCGGGCCTACCGCCCGCTCCAATATCTCGCGGGCATACTTCAACCCTCCCTGGAGCAGATATTGCTGAGCCTCGCTTAACTGTAAAAACTCTTCCACTACTGCTTGCTTAACTTCCGGATCCACCTTTGAAGTATTGGCAATCTGGTAAGTTATGCGTTCGATATCTTCCTGCGGCAATTGCCTTAAAATAAGGGAAGAGAGTTCGGGGCCCATGGTAATTAGAAAAATCGCCGCTTTATCTAAACCCGTTAGCGCCTTCTGGCGGGCCAAATTTTTTCCACCTCTACTCCTCTGACAGCCAGGCCTTAATTAGCTGCGCCGCCTCCTCTGGCCGCTGGCGGACGATCTCGCGCGCTCGGTCCTGCTTTTCCTTGCGCTGGACCTCCTCCCGCCTTACCTCCTCGCTGATCACCGGCTCGGTTACCAGTTGCTCAACAGGCAAAGGGCCAACCGGGACGGCCGCCGGCACCGGGGCCCGCCGCCGGCGCAACAAAAATACCAGGAATACTATCAACACCAGCAGGGTAGATAGGCCCATGATGCCCCAGGTAATATATTGGCGCAGCTGCTCCCGGCGCTGCCGCTCGGCTTCCGCAGTTGCCATCTCGGCATTCACCCGTTCAAGGTAAGAGCGGTCGAAGGCCATGCTCATAACCGCAATCTGGTCGCCGCGGGCCGGCTGGTAACCGACGGAAGCGCTAACTATCTGGCGGATCTGCTGCTCGCGCTGGGCATCCAGGGGTCCGTTGACGACCACAGCCGTCGAGATGCGCCGCACTTCTCCTGGGGCAGTAATGATATGAGTCTGGGTTTGATTGAGCTCATAATTGCGGGTAATATTAGATTTGTTGTAGTTCGTCTGTGCAGGGGCAATAGTTGCGTAGCCGGGCACTTCACGGTTTAAATCGCCCACCGGCCCCAACGCTCCCGGAGTACCGGTACCGGTTTCCGTGATAACCTGCTCGCTGCGTACGGCCCCTTCGCGACCGTACTCGGTGCGCCTGATCTCCTGGCGTTCAAAGTTCAGGTCGGCCGTTACCATAACTACCGCCTGGCCAGGCCCAAAAATTTTATTGAGCATGGCCTGGATGCGCTGCTCCAGGTCCTTTTCAAAGCTCCGCCTCAATTCCTGCTGGGTTTGCTGGACTTTAGAGGATACCAATTCTCCGGTTTCGGCCAGGCCTTCGCTTAAAACATTACCATGCATGTCGATAATATGTATGTTCTCGGGCTTCAGACCCTCCACACTACCCGCTACCAATTGCATGATGCCTTTAACCTGCTGGGGCTTAAGGCTGGCCAGGGGTTTTAATTTTAAGGCTATGGAGGCCGAAGGGGGGAGTTGCTCCTGCAAAAAAACGCTCGGCTCGGGCAGTACCAAATGCACGCGCGCATCCTCTACTTCATCCAAGGCAACTATGGTGCGGCGCAATTCCTCCTGGAGGGCCCGCTGGTAATTCAGCCGCCGCTCGAAGTCGGTCATGCCAAGCTTGCGCTGGTCGAAGAGCTCAAACCCCAGTCCGCTTCCCGGGAGCATCCCGGCCCCGGCCAGTTGGAGCCGGACCTCGTAAACCTTTTCTTTGGGCACCAGAATGGTGCCGCCCTCGCCGGCCAGTTGATAAGGCACCTTCATTTCCTTTAACTTTTCTACCACGGCGGCCGCGTCCCGCGGCTCCAGGCCCGCAAAAAGGGTGGCGTATTGGGCCTGGGCAAACGACTGCCAGGCAAAAATCGCCGCCAAGACAACGCTTAACAGCAAAACTAACAGGGCCGACTTCTTGCCCCTAGGGAGGCCCGACCACCAATTCTTAAGCTGCCCCAACCAGGCACCGGAGTCCATAACTACCCTTCCCCGAGACTAAATCTGCATGCGGGCTATTTCCTGGTAAGCCTCAATAATCTTATTCCTCACCTGGACGGCCAATTGCAGGGCCAGATTGGCCTGCTCGGCAGCCAGCATAACCTGGTGAAGATCTTCTACCTGGCCGGCCAGGTAATGCTGGCTGAGGCTATCGGCCCGCTGTTGCAGGAAGTTTATCTCTTCCAGGTACTTGCCCAATACCTCTTTAAAAGAGGCGAGAGCTGCAACCGTCCCCTGGGAGACAATCTCCCCCTGAGGTCGGGGCGGCGGAGTCACCCCTAAAGTCTGGGGCAAAAGAACCGAAGGGATAGAAAGAGGCATCCGGTTCCCTCCTTAAACCTCAGCGCCCGATTTCCAGGGCTTTTAAGGCCATGGCCTTGGCCGCGTTAATGGCGGTCACGTTGGCCTCGTAGGCCCGGGTGGCCGTAATCATGTCTACCATTTCGTTAACCACGTTAATATTAGGCAGGGCTACATAGCCCCGCTCGTCAGCATCGGGGTGAGTCGGGTCATAAATCAGCCGCGGCGGGGTATTATCTTCGGCAATAGCCACTACCTGCACCCCGTAACCTGGCGGGCGATTCGGGTCAGGCCTTCCCAGTTCTTGCCGCAGCCGCTCGGCAAAAACCGGCACCTGACGGCGGTAAGGTCCGCCCCGCGGCGTGCGCGTAGTACTTATGTTAGCCAGGTTGTTGGCTATAATATCCAGCCGCAGCCGCTCGGCCGTCAGGCCGGAAGCGCTGATGGCCATGGCCTGTAGAAGGTGCATTTTCTAACGCCTCCCCTCGTTAATAACATAGCGCAACATTGCCAGCCGCTGGTTAAGCTGCTGCACGGCGGCGCTATAATTAATACTATTCATGGCCAGTTCCACCATCTCGCGGTCAATATCTACGTTATTGCCGTCCTGGCGCATGGCAGTATATAAATCCTGCCGTACCTCGGGCCTGACATCAGCCAGCGACCTGGGATAAGGTAGGTGTCGGGGGTGGGTACGCGCCAGCGGCAGGCCGGGATCTAAATTTAAGGCCGCGCGCAGCTCTTCCTCGAAGGATACGTAAGAGCGTTTAAAGCCGGGGGTATTAGCGTTGGCAATATTGTGGGCTAAAGTACGCTGGCGCAACGAGGCGGTCTGCAGGGCTTTTTCCAAAGCCAGGAGCGTGGGTGTGAAAAACAACATACTCCCCCCTTCCCCGATTTTCCCATCTCTTTCGACATCCTTCTCCAACAGTTTCCAGTTTAGCAAGCCCTAGCCAAAAAACTATCCGGCGCAAGGCCTATTTTTCCCTTAGGACCATGGTCCTAAAAACTGGCATGTCAATTCTTATCTTTGGCTAAGTAAGAAAATTGCCCATTCTAAGAATGGGCAAGCATTTCTTAAACGGCAGCCTGGCAATCGTAGCCCGGTTCGCCGTCCGGACCTTAGACCCATGGCTTTGCGCGCTTCCCCTTTCGGGGAGCTTGCCCTTAACGTTCAAGGATTAATAGTAAGATATTTTTATTTTGATACCAGAATATTATTCTACATGATCCAACAAATTCCTGCAACCCTAAAAGAAAAATTTTGGTTAAAATAAAAAAACTGCTAGGAAGCAGTTTGGCAAAATTAGGCTTATAATTCCTGGTCTTTTACTTAATACCTAATTAAAACCTTCTGGCTCTTGCTACTGGACTCCACTAAGCTCTCCAGATTTAGTCGGCGTAAAATTACTTTATCGCCCTCCACCTCTACCGTTATGTGATCGCCGGCCTCCCAGCGAAGCTTGTGCCTGATTTCTTTTGGAATTACTACCTGACCCCGGCTTGAGAGTTTGGTAATTTCAAATTGTTTATCTAACCGCATAAAAACACCTCACCTTCCGGCCGGCTTCTTAGCGCTCGCAGTCTAAAAGCCTGGGGGACGGGGACCATTTTTGTCTATACGCCCCGGCCAACCTTTTTGCCTGCTGCACTTCAACCATAGCCGTGTGTAAATTTTTGAGTTTTTCTTTTAGGTTTTTTATATTATCCTCATTAAGCATATGGCACTCTCGCCGGATTGTTATCAATTTTTCTCTGGCCTTCTTTAAAAAAGAGTTTCGCTCATCAATATTTTTCTCCAGATCAGTTATTCCGGTCGTTGACTGCTCGATCTCGGTTTTCAACTCCTTAAACGAATTAGCAAGTTCGGTTAATTTCTCGAATTCCTCTTTTTCTATAGCTTCCTTTTGGGCGAGAATAATTCTCCGCAAGGTTAAAAATTTTTCTGTAAGGAGGATATAAGTCCTTTCCACCTCTTCCACGGGCAGCCTCTCATTGCCATCGCGCACGATGCCAGACCCCTCTTTTTTTGATGCTTCCTAACCGCTCCCTATGCCGGGGTGCTGGCGCCGGTTCCTAATGGGCTCGCCAGCGATCCGTATGGGCTCCCCCTCACCCTTCGGCGGGGTTCCCGGCCAATTCGGCATCCTGCCTCAATGGCCGGCCTCGGGCCTCCATGCCCTCGGCGCCTGCCTCCGGGCTCGGTCTCGCCAACGGCTCGCAGGGCTCGCCCAAAGTCGCCTTACGCCAGCATCCCCGGCATTTTCACACTTCTTTCGGATGCGCCTATTTGCCTTCTTCTAACCCCGGAAGCTCAAACTTCCCGGCTGCGTGCGGTAGTCGTGGCTGTGGTAGCGCCGGGTGGCCTCCTCCCAGGCATCCCGCAGGCCGACCAGTATATCCCGCACATCGATAATATGCTTCGCGCTCTTTTTCACGTTGGCCTCGACAAGCCAGCGGTACATGAAATCATAAAGCCGGTGGAGGTTGTCGGCAATTTCCCCGGCCTCACGGTTTAAGCTCACCATAAGTTCATTTAAAATATCTTGAGCCCGGAGAAGGTAATTGTTGGTCCTGGCATAATCCTTCTGCTCCAGCGCTTTCAGGGCCTGGCTGCAAAACTTTATTGCCCCATCGTAAAGCATGAGCACCAGTTTTTCCTGGGATAAAGTTTGAACCTGGTATTCCTGGTAGGCACGACAGGGATCGGCTGTAGCCACTGGCTTCACCTCCGCGGTCACCACGTATCCTTTAAAGCGATTCCCCTGTTGCTGCCGGGTATGCTTCAGGGCTGCCAGTATGCCTGGCTTCTGCCCTGCCTGGTGTCTTTAACCCGGCATCCCTTCTCTTGTCAGCCACTCGCTATGCCCTACTCACGGGGCACCGCGTCCTTATTTGCGGGTCACCTGGCTAATGGCTGCCAGGTTCATAATCTGGGTGCTGAGCCACATCCCTTGCGATTGCAGGGCGCTTAAGGCCTGCTCCAATGCCGTAAACTGCCGCCTTAGCTGCTCTTCCTTTCTGGCTAGGCGGTCCTCCAGTCGGGCGATCTGGTCGTCGAGATCGTCCATAATATTCTGTAGCCCTTTTTCCCGGGAGGGGATAATACCTTCTCCTGAACGAATCAGGGAAGTCAGGTAACTATCCAACCTTTCAGCCAACCCGGTGCCGCCTTCGTTAGTAAAAATGGCCGCTACGGCTGCCGGGTTGTCTTCCAGGGCGGCCGTGAGTTTCGCCGTATCCAGGGTTAATTTACCGCTGCGGTCAAAAGTTAAGGTGCCGCTGCCTACATTGGCCCCTGTGGAAAGGCCAATGCTCCACGGCGTCTGGTAATCTCCCGCTAAGCCGGCCACCCTCTCGGTGACCATTTTCCACAGAGACTGCTGGATGCGCGCCAGAGTAGGGTCGCCCTGGAGGTCGCCGCCTTTGCCGATTTTAATGCTGATAAAATCCATGACCGAATTATATTGATCCACCAAGTCCTTAACGGCGTCAACAGCCTTCTGGGTGTCATTGGTTACTTCTAGACTAATAGTTTCCTCCGGCTCAATTGTGTCATTAGCGTTCGCATTCGTGATCCCCAACAGGTTCAGGGTGACCCCGGGAATAACGTCAGTAATAGAATTAGTAGACCTGGTAATGGTTAACCCATCGACGGTAAACCTGGCATCCTGCGCCCTCTGGATGTTGGCTTCGCTCAGGATATTCCCGCTACCATCAACCAGGCCCAGCCTCTCCAGGATATGATCGGGGTCGCTAAAGGTGATGGCTCCTGACGCTCCTATCGTTTTGCTGGTGATAATCAGGCGATTATCAACGATGCTGGCATTTACGATATCGCCCGCTCCGGGGCCGGTCTGTCCTTCGGGGGGCATGGTATTAATTAAATTGGCTATTGACTGGAGGCTGTCACTCTCGACTATTGAGATATTACGCGTTTTGCCGTCTACGGTAATACTAAAAGAACCGGCCAGCCCGAGGGCCTGGGTGGAGGAAGTTACGGGCTCCAGAGGAGTAAATTCTGCCGTCCAGTCGGCCATCATGGGAATTACGTTATTAGCAAAATCCCCGTTGAGAGTAGCTCTGACCTGCACCTGGGTTACATTACCGGTTAAATCTACGTTCAGCGTATAGGTTTTAAAGCTAATCGGTACCGACGTATTATAAGTATATGTTCCTAGAGTTTGCCACTCGGACCAGGTACTGCCATCATATACGCGGTATTCATAAACGTAGCTGGTATTAATTTGCTCTTTATGGGTGACAGTTAACTGGAGCCGCCCCCCATAGGGTGCATCTACATTAAGAGCATTGGCCGTGATGCTACCCGTTGTTCCCGAAGCAAGCCCAATTAACCCGTTGGCAGTATCCTGGCTCAGGTTATCAAGAACCGCGATACTGTTAGTGTAACTGCCGTCATTAAAAGTATCGGTAAAAATCTGCGAAGAAGTGCCGTATTTTAAACTTTGGATACCTGCCACTTTATGAGCCTGGGCCAGTTGGATTACGCCCACGTTATAGCTACCAGCTACAGCCCCGCTCCCGGCAGTGGCCGTTAAAACCGCGGTATTGCTGGAAATTGCCTTAAGGCTGGTAAAAGTAGACGAGAGTTTCAGGCTGGCAAGCTTGCTTTGCAAATTGCTTAAACGGGTATAAACGTCATGCCAGGCGCTCTTTTTAACGTTATACTGCTCTTTTCGTTGCTGGAGCCTGGTTAAGGGGATTCTCTCGATGTCCATTAACTGTTTAATAATATTATCTGTATCCAGCCCGGAAGCAAGGCCGCTAAAATGAACCGTCGGCATAGCCAAATCACCCTTTAAATGAACTCGTCCAATAAAATGCCCACCATATACTTCATCTGACCGGCAACGTTTATCACTTTTTCGGGCGGGATACGGCGGATGACCTTGCCTTCTGAGACATCTATGACCAGCACGTAAAGCTCTCCGCTTTCATCATCGATCTTGAAACGTAATTTTATATCAAAAAGCTCCGTCGCTAAATTAAGCTGCCTGACCGACCGCTCCAGGTTATCCTGCGGCGTTCCCTTTTGCTCCTGCCCCTGCCGCTCCTCTTCGGCGGTTATACTTATCTTCTTCATCTCCTGCACTGCCGGCTGCCTGGTCTGGGCCTGCACCTGGTTTAAAACTACAGGGTCTACTCCTTCTATCCGCACGTAACCACGCCTCCTTTGCCAGGCTACTTCAGTAAATTATATCGGCATAGCTGCAAAGGGCTTTAGATTGAGCTATAAAAATGGTTGCCAAAAAGGGTAAAATCCTTGTCACCCTGCCCTACCGCCGGGGAAAGGCGGGCGCCCCAGCGGAGACCATGCCCAAATGAGTTGGGCCGCATTTCCACCTATAGGCACCAACTTGTAGCTCAAAATCGAGATTCAGAAAATGTGAGAATCTATAATTAAGGCCCGCCGCAAAATGGCGGGCCAGCTTTTCGGATTGAATTTCCTAACCGGTGCTTTTTAGCGCAGCAGCTGCAGTACAATGGACGGCACCTGGTTGGCCTGAGCCAGCATGGCCGTAGCCGCCTGGCTGATGATCTGGTTCTTGGTGAATGCCATCATTTCCTTGGCCATATCTACATCCCGGATGCGAGACTCGGCTGCGGTGATGTTTTCTGAAGCTACGCTAAGATTAGCGATAGTATGTTCGAGCCGGTTCTGATAAGCTCCCAATTTTGCTCTCTCGTTGGAAACATCAGTAATCGCCGCATCAATCAAGCTTATTGCTGCTGTAGCGCTGGCGTACGTGCTTACGGAAAGAGCCTCAGTCGGAGAGCTACCGGCTACTCCAAGCGACTCAGCGTCCATCTTGTTGATTGAGAGGTTTAGTCTTTGGCCTTCATTAGCACCGATCTGGAAATTCAACGTCTGGTCATCACTCACCGTCACTGTGGCGGTGTGACCGTCCGCAACGGTACCGTCGAGTCCCTGCACAGTCAGCCCGTTACTAAAGGTAACCTTATTGCCGGCAGCGCTAATTACCGAATAGGTGGTGGAACCCTTAATGAGGGTAGCCACAGCGTCCGTCCCAGCGTCGGACACTACGGTTTCCGATTGGGCATCAGTAATTATTCCCAGGGCCTTCAGTTGGTTAGCGTTTTCGCCAGAAACCTGAACGGTGGCAGAGGAACCGTAACTTTGGGTTGTGAGCTGGATAGCTTTTTTAGCGCTGCTAGCTGTGTCAGTGACGTCTACGGCTTGAGCGGTTACGCCTGTGTACGCCGACAGGTTATTAATCTTGGTAATAACATCACCTAAAGTATCTGTGGATTCTATAGTTATTGTTTTGTTGTTGATGATAAGTGTACCTACGGCCGCGGAATTAACAGTGTCGGTGGTATTCGCTACGGTCGTGGTGGCATAAACGGCGCCGCTTTCCGTACCCCCCACCTTAGCCTGGGTGGCGGCCTTGGTGAAAGTGAGGGTATAAACACCTGCTTCTGTGCTCCCTGTAGTTCTGTAGCCGGTATCAACGAACGAATCTGCGTTTGTTCCGCTGTCCGTCACGAGTTTGGCGATATCACCGTTCAACAGCTTCTTTGTGTTGAATTCTGTGGTACTCGCGATGCGGTCGATTTCCTGACGCAACTGGTTCATCTCATCCTGGATCTTCGCCCGGTCATCAGATGTAAGTGTATCGTTCGCTGCCTGGACGGCCAGTTCCCGCATCCGCTGGAGGATGGCATGGATCTCGTTCAAACCACCCTCTGCCGTTTGGATCAACGAGATACCGTCTTGAGCGTTGCGAACGGCTTGGTTTAAGCCAAGAATCTGGCCGCGCATCTTCTCAGAGATAGCTAAACCAGCGGCGTCGTCCCCCGCCCTATTAATACGGAGTCCCGAACTCAGGCGCTCAAGGGACTTCTGCAGGGCGTTGTTCACACTGGTTAGGTTGCGGTAAGTGTTCAGCGCGGAAATGTTGTGGTTGACGATCATTACTTGCTTCCTCCTTGAATTTAGGTTTTGGCATCCTTGCCTTTAAAATGCTAGTTCAGCAACTCAACAAAAACTCTAATTTTTAATATGAACCATAACCCGGCTCCAGTCATTTACCACCTCCCGAAAATAATCCTGCTTTAAGCTCCCACTCCTGCAATTCCTTATATCGTCATTTGGCCGGAAATATTTAGCTCCCCATCATAGATAAATGGGGCTTAAGTCCTAGGACTATATCCTCCGCTTTGCGCTAAGCTCAAATCACTCTTCGCTGACTATATTTCGCCAAAGGGTAATAAACGCAGAGGGGTTTAGGATCGCTACCCCGGCATCGGCGGGTAACAAGTTCGCTGCCTTCTATGGCCAGGGCAACTTCGAGGAAGGGTTCATCAGTGGGATCTGGCAACCTGCCGGTAAAGGTGGGCCATTATCAAGATATGTCTTCTACTTTAATTAAGGTCAGAATGGCTTTTATTTCCGTTTTTTAAAACCAGATTTTGAACGGCAGAAAACTTCACGATATTCAGTAAGGATGCGGGCATCGTTTTAAAAAGATAGACCTACCTCTGGCCTTAAAATGCGCAATCTCCTGGGGTTAAATCCCTAACTCTCTCAAAACTTTCAGTACCGAGGGCAGCGGTTCTTGCCATAGCCAGTCAACACGCAACCACAGCCCGGGGATAACGTGGCAGCGGTAGATGCCTCCGGCATCGGCCGTAAACAGGCAATAACGTCCATTTTCTCCCAGGCGGTAAAATTCTACCTGCTTCCGGTCGGGGTCAATGAGCCAGTATTCCCGCACCCCGGCAGCTTCGTACTCAACGAATTTTTCTCCCCGGTCCCGGGCAATACTTTCCGGCGAAGTGATTTCTACAACCAGATCGGGAGCGCCGTCCAAATAAGTTGGCTTTAAGAGCGACAACCGCTCTTTAGCTACAAAAATCAAATCTGGTTCCCGTCCCCGTTTTAGAGGTTCCGGCAGGCGGACGAGGAAAGGGGCAAATAACACTTCTCCCAGGCCCTTGTGGGATGTAAATTCAGTTAAAATAGCAACTAAAAAAGCGCATATCTTTTGGTGTCTTGCTGAAGCTGGCGTCATTACCCTTACCTCTCCCTCCACCCACTCGGCCCAGGTATCTTCATCTGCCCATTGTAGAAATTCTTCGAAACTTAGCCTGCCGGACGGAACAGCACGAACACCATCCCCTATATAGTGTTCTGCGGTTTCTTTAATTTCAGCCCCATCTCCGTTTTTACTCAAAATTTTCACCCCCGCTTTAAGCCATCTAAAGGTATTCTGGGGTTTTGGGCAGCAGCCCTGTTTTCGGAGCGCACAGCCTCAAAGAGTTCACGCCGTACAATATTAATCTCAGGTGGGGCCTTAATACCTAGACGGACTTTATCTTCTTCGATGCCGACCACGGTAACTTCGATGTTGGCACCGATAACGATGGTCTCATTTACACGCCTGGTTAATACCAACACTTGCCTTCATTATCCCCTTTGCCTTATAAAATTAAGTTCCCTACCATTAACCGAAGCCTGCGGGTGAAATGAAAAGCTTGAGCCACCTTTAGGTTTTCTAAATATAACATGGCATAAATAAAAATCTTTTGCAACCATGGGAATAAGGAAAATAGGCGGGCATTAATTAAGGCAAAGGGCCTTAAAAATACTAGGCTATCAGGCGGTGCTTGGTAGTATATTTTTTATCTTCGAGGATCAGTTGCAGGCCCAGGCGGGCGGCTCTGTTGATAACCAGGGGACCCGCCAGATTGGCCGTCATGCGGCTTAGGTTTCCGTCCGGTATGGTAACCGTGGCCAAAACGAGCACGTCTTGCGGCTCTTTTATTTTTAGCTCCTTTTTGACTGCCTCTGAAAGCTCAATCTCATAGCCGGGGAAAAAGAGGAAGGGGTCAACGAGGAGAAAGGCCACATCGGGGTCGTCTACCGCCTGGAGCCAGGTAAAGGCCGGGTTTTCAGGCACGGGGCAAAAGAAAAACGACCGCAGGTGTTCAAAGGCGGGGATGCCGTGGGGGAAGGTTAACAGTTCTTCCGGGTTTACTTCCAGTACGCCAAAACGGGATGTATTTACTTGCAAAACTTTATCACCTCGTATCGCAACTTTACTTTAATGACATGCTGTTAAACCTGAGAGGTCATCCCGATCCATACCCAATATTTTTCCGGCGCGCCCCTACCTCAAGTAATTTATAAGGCTGGGCTGGATCACCATAGCCGCCGTGGCCAGGGCCGCCTGGTAGACGTTTTCCTGAGTCTTATAGTACATCACGGTTTCGGCCAGGTTGATGTCTTCCAGCTTGGACATGGTTTCCGTAAGGCTTATTTTGGCGTTAAAAAGTCGCTCCTGGGCCATCACCAGGCGGTTGCTCCTGGCGCCCAGGGTGGCACGGATGTTCAGAAGGTGATCGATGGCCTGGTCGAACTGGCCTAGAAGCTCGCCGGATATCCTGGAGGCATCCTGGCCCTGCAAAGCATCGTGAAGGTCCTGAAGTAATTTAAAAATGCTTTTTTTATCCGGTGTACCGTCGTTATCGGTATCCACATCCAGCCCGTCAGCAGCTTCGATAACCGCCATAAAAACTTTCTGCCCGTTTTCGTTGACGCTCATGGTTACCTGGGGCGCTACTTCCCATTCCAGACTCTGTTCATCCCCATTATAGTCTACAGGTTTTGCCGGGGAGTCGGACCGCCTAAATGGCGCCGAGGTCGTCTGGCTCCCGCCAAAAAGGAAGCGGCCGCCGTAAGAAGTATTGGCCGTATGCACCAATTCGTCAATAAGCTGGTCTACTTCCTCGGCCAGAGCCTTCATAGAGGCTTTCGACATGGTCCCATTGGCGCCGTAGACGGCCAGCTCCCGCGCCCGCTGCAGGGTAGCCGTAGCCATGTTGAGGGCGCTTTCGGAGGCGTCCAGCCAGCCGCGGGCGTCCTCCATGTTTTTATTGTGCTGCTCCTGCAGCGCCAGAGCCGTCTTAAAGGAAAGGATGCGGGCCACTGCTATGGGATCGTCGGAAGGGCGGCTCACCTTTTTGCCCGACGACATCTGCTTCTGGGTTTTGCTCATGATTTCTAGGTTGCGGTTGATATTCTGCAGGACGTTAGCCACTAACATGCGGTTGGTAACGCGCAAAATTGTTCTCCTCCTTAAAAACGAACCCGGGTATTCCGGCAAACCGCCTTCGGCAGAGCACCTAGTGCGCCGCCATGCGGTTGATAATGGTGTCCAGCATCTCGTCGAAGGTGGAAATCATTCTGGCAGCCGCATTGTAGGCGTGCTGGAACTGGATCATGTAGGCCATCTCTTCATCCAGGGACACCCCGGAGATAGATTCGCGCCGGTTGGTAAGCTGCTGGACCAGGACGTTCTGGTTTTCGACCATACGTACGGCCTCATGGGCAGCTACGCCCAAGCGGGCAGTAAAATTCTTATAGTAATCGTCGAAGGTGACACCACCGCTCCCGGTGACCAGGGTATCAACGTAGCCATCGCTATCACTATCGCTTTCTTGTAGCAGCTCGTGCTGCAACTGGGCGATGCTCAAGGCGTTGCTGCCGTCGCCCGGTCCTCCGGCCGTACCCGCAGCAGCGATTAACGTCACATCACTTCTAATAGCGGGATTCACGTCAATATCGGCCGCTCCATTGTTACCTGTAAAGAATACCCGGCCGTCGTTACCATGCAAATCCTTACCGGCCTGGTGTATCACATTAACTCGATCCCGCAACCCATTGGCCAGGGTATCTAAATTAGCTTTAAAAACCGCCAACTGTTCATCGCGGACTACCTGCAAACCGTAAAGTTCACCATTAGTTATATTAACCGCATCATTTGCAACTGTAATGCCATCGCTTAAATCGTTATCTACCCAGGTAATAATCGTATTATTATCCCCATCCCGGTTGACATCAAGCTTTCTAACTAATTTTCCATTCGTATTAACCTCTACTAAATCTATCGTATAATTTCCACTTGAATCGGCCAGAAAAACCTGAACCGATCCATCTCCCTGCTCTTGCACCCTAAAATCTATGATCTTCGCCAGCTCATCCAGGAGCTTGTCCCGCTGGTCCATGAGGTCGTTAGGCTGGTCCCCGGCGGCCTTAATTGCCGCTATCTGCTTGTTCAAGTCAGCTATTTGCCGGGCCAGGGAATTAATTTCTATTACTTTTATTTCCATCATTTGATTGATGTCTTCGCGTATGGTTTCCAATTGCTGGTAGGTATGGCGTAACGCTTCCGCCAGGGCAGTGGCTGTCTCGACTACCGTAGTACGCACCGGCGAGCTTTCCGCGTATTTGGAAAGCTCCTGCCAGGACGCCCAGAACTGGCTCATGAGGGTGCTCAAGCCCGTATCGGAAGGCTCGGCGAAAACCACTTCGATCTCCTGGAGGACGTCACGGCGCCGCTCCCAGGCCCCCAGGGTATGGCTTTCATGCCAAATCTGCTTATCCAGGAACTCATCCCGTATGCGTCGCACTTCCTGAGCGTCTACGCCAGTACCCACCTGCCAGCCCTGGCCGCCGGGACGGCTCATGGCCGGTACGGGATAGGCCGGCGTGGCCGCCATGATCACCTGCTGGCGGGTGTAACCCGGCGTATTGGCGTTGGCGATGTTATGCGCCGTCGTCTCCAGTGCTTTTTGATGAGTCAGTAACCCTCGCAGGGCTGTATTTATACCAAAAAAAGTACCCGGCA
This sequence comes from Clostridia bacterium, assembly GCA_030445865.1. Lineage (GTDB taxonomy): Bacteria > Bacillota > DSM-521 > Neomoorellales > Neomoorellaceae > JASUSV01. The sequence goes on along the minus strand of JASUSV010000003.1, from coordinate 13,704 downwards.
AAAATGCCACCCCATCTCGTTAAATCTACACGGTCCGGCTAAAAAGCACCTCTCCCGCCTCCCGGCCCCCGTCCGGCAAAAGCAAGGCCAGCATCCGGCGGGCATAAGCCAGAGACTGGCGGATCAAAAGCTCATTGGTGCTGTTTATTTCCTTCAATTCCCGCAGCGCTTTTACCAGGTCGGCTTTTTTTTCAGCCAGACCTGTTCCGGTTCTTCCGGCAATTTCGGCCCCCGCACCAAGTTCAGCCTGGGCCTCTAAACGGCGTTTTTCTACGGCAGCCAGTTCCACCGCCAGTTTCTTCTTAATTTCCACCGCCGTAATCAGCCTATTTAAATCGTCCCGGCGTAAGGCCTGCTGTTCCTCGCGGCAGGCGGCAATCAGGTCGCGCACCAGCTCCAGTTCGGCGTCTAAAACTTCGGCTAAGACCTGCGACATGCCTGCAACTCCTTTAATATGCCGTCTACCAATTCGTCCAGGGAAACCCGGTAGGTGCCTTCTTGAAGCTGCTGCTTTATAGCCCTCACTTTATCTTCACGGACCTCCGGCAACGCCACAGCCAGGCGGGCTAATTCCGGGACGCTGCGGGCCAGGTCCGAAATCTCCACCGCGTCGCCATGTTCCTTTCTGGCTGCCTGGGTATGCTTTTTCTGAGATTCGTAAGTCGCCAGGAGTTTTTCTAGGAAGACAGGCCCCCGGCCTTCGATCTTCAAAGTCAGCCCACCTCCGGGTTTTCCTTCTTAAGATACTTAATCGGCAGGGGTTAGGAAAACTTAACGCCCGCACCCATAAAGCTAAGAACCCCGGCCGACGGCGGCCACGATTTCGCTTGCCATTTGAGAAAGAGGCACGATCTTATCAACTACGCCTGCCTCGACCGCCGCTCTGGGCATGCCGTAAACGATGCTCGAGGCTTCGTCCTGGGCCAGAACCTGACCGCCCCGGCCTTTGATGGCTTTAAGCCCCCGCACGCCGTCGTTGCCCATGCCCGTTAAAATGACCCCCAAACTGCCGGCGCCATATTCCCGGGCTACCGAAAGAAACAGCACATCTACCGAGGGTTTAAAAGGCGTAGGCACACCCCCTTCATCCGCCAGCCGCACCTCTACTCTGCCGGCCCGCCGCTCCAGGAGCATCTGCCTGCCGGCCGGCGCTATCAGGGCCAGGCCGGGCCGCACGACGTCGCCTTCTCCGGCCTCCCTTACTTCCAGGGCGGACAACTCGTTTAAGCGCCTGGCCAACGGCCCGGTAAACCCCGGCGGCATATGCTGCACAATGACCACGCCGGCAGGCAAATTTCCGGGTAGACCGGTAAGGACACGCTGCAGGGCCGACGGCCCGCCTGTGGAAGTGCCGATTCCTACAATTTCCACCCGGCCAGGGCGGGTAGAAATAAAAGATGCCGGGATAGATCCGCTGCAAGGTTGACCCTGACACAGCCGTGCCACCGGCACCAGGGCGGCAGCCTTCACTTTTTCCGGCAAAATTCTGGCCAGTTCGTTCATATCTTCCCGCCGGGCCGGCTTGGGCACAAAATCTACCGCCCCCAACTCCAGCGCCTTTATGGTCGCCTCGGCTTCGGCGGTAGTCAGGGCGGAAAGCATGACTACCGGCACAGGGTGATGTGCCATTAACGCCTGCAACGTGGCCAGGCCGTCCATGCCCGGCATCTCTACATCCAAGGTGACGACCTGGGGCCGGAGGCGGGGAATTTTTTCTAGAGCTTCCTCGCCGTTACGGGCGTAACCTACTACCTGCAAATCGGGATCGGTTTTTAAAATCTCGGTAATGAGCCGGCGCATGAAGGCCGAATCGTCGACGACAAAGACTTTAACTGGCCAGTTCACGGCCGGCCTCAACTCCCAACTGGTCAACCAGGCTGCGTACGTCTAAAATCAAGGCTACGCGGCCGTCGCCCATAATGGTGGCTCCTGCCAGGCCGGGGATTTTCCCGATAAAATCGCCCAGGGATTTTATAACGATTTCTTGCTCGCCCAGGAGATCATCCACAATAAAGCCAACCTGTTTTTCGGCCAGCCCTACAACTACCACCTGGTAACGGCCTTCCCTGTTAACGCGCTGCTTCAAATTTAAAATCGCGTCAAGGTGGAACAGGGGCAGAACGCGCCCGCGCACCAGGGTGACTTCCTGCCCGCGCACAAACTGCACGTCTTTGCGCTCCACGGTTAAAATCTCCATTACATTGGCCAGGGGGAAAGCATAAATACGTCCGGCGAGATAAACCAGAAGAGAACGGCTGATGGCCAGGGTCAAAGGCAGCCTGATGGTAAAACGGGTGCCTTTTCCGGGAGCCGTCTGAATGTCGATGGTGCCGTTAATCTTTTCCAGGTGGGCGCGGACGATATCCATACCCACGCCTCTACCGGAAACGTCGGTAACCCTATCAGAGGTAGAAAAGCCGGGCAAGAAAATGAAATTGAGCACCTCGCGCGGGCTCAGGCGGGAAGCCACTTCCTGGGCCACCAGCCCTCTTTCTACGGCCTTACGGCGGATGACTTCGACGTCCATTCCGACACCGTCGTCTTCAACAATGATGACGATCTGGTTTTCCTGGTGGAAGGCCTTTAAAATTACCCTGCCCTGCCGGGGTTTACCCGCCTGGAGCCTTCTTTCCGGCGGCTCGATTCCGTGGTCGATGGCGTTGCGCAAAAGGTGGATCAAGGGGTCTCCAATTTCCTCGATAACCGTCCGGTCCAATTCCGTTTCCCGGCCCTCGATGATAAAATCTATTTCCTTGCCGGCCCGCTGGGCCAGGTCCCTCACCATGCGCGGGAAGCGGTTAAAAACCTGATCGATGGGGAACATGCGCGCCTTCATTATTTCTTCTTGCAGGTCGGAAGTAATGCGGCCGATGTGCATGGATACTTCTTCCAGAGTCTCCACCAGGTCGTCGTCTCCCAACCGGCTCTTAAGGCCGTTACCCACTTCGGCCAGGCGCGTGCGATCGATAACCAGTTCGCCTACAAGATTCATTAGGCGCTCCAGGCGCTGCACGTCCACGCGTACCGTCTGCCCAAGGCGCCGCTGCTCGATCTCGTCTTTTTTCGCCGTTTTGACAGCCGCGGGCGAAGCCAGCGGGGCGGCAGCAGCGCATGGCGCTTCCTGCCCTCCGGCATCTTCATCCAGTATCACCGGCCGTACAACCACTTCCTTGATTTCCGAGATGGACTTAATTACGTTCGCCAGGGTATCGGCGTCTTCCCGGCTGACAAATATCAACTGGAAGCTGTCTTCGAATTTTTCCGCCTCCAGTTCCTGCGTGTGGGGTACGCTCTTTATTACTTCACCTAAATCCTTTAAATTATTAAAGACCAGAAAGGCCCGGGCGCCCTTCATTTGACAGTCCTTCTCTAAAGTAACGTCGATCTGGTAAGCGCGGTATCCCTTTACCTCCGCCGCCCGTATCACATTTTGCTCTATGTCGTTCAGCTCCAGCTTTTCCCGGGGAGCCGCCGCCCCGGTTTCTTGCGGTAACCGCCCCTCATCTAAAATAGCCTCCAGCCGGGCAACAAGGGGGGCTATCTCTACCTGCCCCTCGCCGCCGCCGGCTACCTCATTTTTCAACGCCTGTAAAGTATCAAGGCAGGCCAAAAGCAGGTCGATAATCTCCCGTGAGACGGTTAAACGGCGCTGCCGCAAAGCATCGAGAACGCTTTCCATACGGTGGGTCAAGGTGGCCATTTTTTCAAAGCCCATGGAAGCCGAAGAGCCTTTAAGGGTATGGGCCACCCGGAATATTTTGTTTAGAAGTTCCCCATCTTGCCGGTTCTGTTCTAGCAAGATAATAGCCTCGTCGAGTTGCTGAAGCTGCTCTTCGGCCTCGTCAAGAAAAATGCCCAGGTACTGCGAAACGTCGAAATCGCTCATGCCCCTGCCACCTCGGCAAGCGGCTCCCCTTCTTTGAGTTGGCGCTGCTCGCTCTCTTTAAGCACCCGGTTTAGATCCAGGAGGATAATGAGCTTTTCGCCCCACTTGCCCACGCCCCGGAGATAAGCTACATCAACACCGCTGATCATAGGCGGCGGGGGCTCAATATTTTCTGCCGGCAGGCGCAGCACCTCGGAAACGGAATCCACGATCATGCCTACCGTCATGCCGGCAACCTCTACTACCATAATACGGGTGCTGCCCGTTTCCTCCGCAGGCGGCAGGCCGAAGCGTTTATGGAGGTCGATCACGGGAATAATCCGCCCCCGCAAATTTATTACTCCTTCCACGAATTCCGGCGCCCGGGGTACATCCGTAATGGGCTGCATGCGTATAATCTCATGGACGTTGCCTATATCTACACCGTAAGTTTCACCTGCCAGCTGGAATACCACCAGCTGGATTTCACCGGCTCCACGCTTTTCTCGGTCCATTTCTATTGAAAGCCTCCTTTCCAGGCAGATCTTTTAATTCTAGTTCCATATAACTATCAAAAACCCTGCCAAGGTCTTGAACACAACGCTTTTCCAGGACGGCTCTTCATAACTGAAACCGGCTCACAGCCTGCTGCAGACCGGTCGCTGCTGTGGCCAGCTTTTGCGCCGCCGCGGCTATTTGCTCTACCGCCGCCGTCTGCTGCTGGGCCGAGGCCGACACTTCTTCCGTACCGGCAGCTGCCTCTTCGGTGCTGGCAGCCAGGTTTTCTGCCGTCCGCTTAATCTGCCGAGCGCCGGCAGCCATTTCCTCTGCCTGGGCGGCTACCTGTTTAATCTTCAAAGTCAACTCTTTCACCGCGCGGTCAATAGCTTCAAAAGATTGTCCCATATGGCCGACAACTTCTGTACCCTGCCGGACATCCCGCGTACCTTCGCTAATGCTGGCAACTACTCTTTCCGTTTCCCGCTGGATCTCCTTAACCAGCCCCGTAATCTGCTCCGTCGCTTTAGCCGACTGCTCGGCCAGCTTACGCACTTCCTCCGCCACTACTGCAAAGCCGCGCCCCTGCTCACCGGCGCGGGCGGCCTCGATGGCGGCGTTTAAAGCCAGCAAATTTGTCTGCTCGGCAATGCTGGAAATGACGCTGACGATCTGGCCGATCTGCTGGGAGCGGTTTCCGAGCTCCTGCACTGTCCTGGCAATGACGTCCATCCGCTCCGCAATGGCGCCCATCTGTTTTACGGCAGCGCTCACCGACTCCGCCCCTTCGGCCGCCAGTTTGGATGCCTCGTCAGAGGCGCGGGCCATCTCCTCGGCATTGGTGTACACTTTCTCAACCCGGTCTGTCTGTTTTTCGATGGCCATGGCCGTCTCGCTCACCTGCTGAGCCTGGTGCTCGGCCCCCTGGGCCATTTCCTGGGCCGTCGCCGCTACCTGACGGGCCGTCTCGCCCAATTCTTCCGACATAGAAGCGAGTTGCTGGCTGGCAGCGCTCACATTGCCTGTCATTTCGTGCACCAGGCCGATTAACTGGCGCAGGCCGACTACCATTTCATTAAATGCCATGCTCAACCGGCCTATTTCATCGTCCGAGGCGACTTTTAAAGCCTCGCCGCTTAGATTGCCGGCGGCAACCTGCCCGGCATAGGCGGCCATCTGAGCTATAGGCCGGGTAACCATCCTGCTGAAGAGCAGGGAGATTATCAACGCCACAAGCAAAGTTATACCCAGGCTGGTATAAAGCAACCTTAAGACTGCATCCATGCTGTTATGTAAAGTCTCCATATCATCCATGCGCCTGGCATCGATCTTCCGCGCCAACTCCTGGGCCAAACCCTGGGTGCTATCGGCAGCCGAACCCATCTGGTAAACCGGTAAGAATAAGTCATAAATTTGGCCACTTTTTCTCATGGGTACTATGTCGTTGACAAAGCGTTCATGGAAAATAGTCATAGTTTTATTGACGCCTTCTAAGAAAACCTTCTCATCTTCATGAATTTTACTGTTTGCCAATTGTTGATATGTATCTTGAAAAGCCCTAAACCCTTTTTCAAATTCATCGATGGTCATGGGATTACCCTGAACGATGTAATCGACTGCAAGGCGGTAACACAGCCAGACTTGACTCGAAAGCTGGTTAATGAGACTCATACGGTTATGACTCTCTTCTACTTTTTGTACCGCTTTTTGAACTTTTTGTAACTCAAGGTTTATATTTATTACTGCTCCAACGAAAATAGCGATAATAACTAAAAACCCTATGATTAACTTTGTTCTGAGGCGCCTTCTCCCCCACCATGAAATTGCTTTTGGCGCCCTCCTCTTTTCTTCTTTTTTTAACTCTCCCCCGTTTTTACCTCCTTTAAAAATGCCGGGAAAACGCAACCCATCTCTCCTCCTTAAAAAGTAAATTTAAAGGGCCTACCCTTGAGTAGACCCCGGCCACCCGCGGCAACTGGCTGTCCTGGCTGTTAATAACAGCTTTAGACCCTTTAGTTTTGCGCCCCCGCCTTTCGACGGGTTTGCCTTTTTCGGGGTTGTTCTTTACTTTTTGACAAAATTATAACTCAACTACCCGTTATTTTGCAATATTTTCCTCGTTTTCCTTGGAAGAAATAAGACTGGAAATAGTAACTAGCTCCAATCCTTTACGCCGTAAACCGGCGATAATCTCCGGAAGCGCCGCCAGGGTGTTAGGGCGCCCTTCGTGCAGGACGATGATGCTGCCGGGCTCCGTTTTTTCCAGGATATGACCCACCAATTTTCCCCTTTCGGGGTTGGTCCAGTCGCGGGGGTCGACGTTCCAGGTGACTACTTTGAGCCCTAGGCCGTTGGCAAGCTGCAACAAGGCGGGATTCCAGTCGCCGTAGGGGGGCCGGAAGAGCTTCACCGGTTTACCGGTAGCCTTCTCGAGGGCCGTATTTGCTTCCCTGAGGTCGGAGACAACCTCGTCTTCTTTTTTCATTCTGGCCAGGCGGGCGTGCCTCCAGGAATGGCTGGCGACTTCATGCCCGGCACTTACAAGCGCCGAAGCCAGCTCCGGATGCTCTTTAACCTGGCTGCCTACCAGGAAAAAGGTGGCGTTTACTTTTTCCCTGGCCAGGACCTGCATATATTTTTCCGTCCACATGGGGAAAGGGCCGTCATCAAACGTCAGGGCCACCATCCTGCCGGCCCGCGAACCAGATCGTAACGGGGTACTCTGGGAGAGGGCGGCCCCCTTCTTGCCTTTCGGCTCAGGCGGGTATTCCGGAGGATTTAATACACCTGGCGGACCGATGGGTAATGCCCGGAAGCCCGGTGCCGGGTCCGTGCCGGCAACGCTCTCGGCGGTAAAATCCCTGGCCGGCAATAGCCGGTGGCCCGGTCCGGGATCGCTTCCGACAAAATCCCCGGCGGTAAACCTTTTGGCCGGCAATACTTCGGGTTCTGGCGCGGAAGGTTCCGGGGCGGTCTCTGCCTGCGAAAAGCCTGGAAAACCGGTGTCTGCCGGGGCCTCCGCTTTTCCGGCAGCCAATCTGGTTTCACCGGGTACAACAACCACAATAAAAAGTATACAAGCCAGCGCTAGATATTGTTCTACCCGCCAAAAAACATACCACGATAAATAAGCGCAGATGGCCCTGGCCGCTGCGTGCATTTTTCCCGGCGCCTCTCCCGATATTTCTTAATAAGTAGACGTTATTCGATACTTTTAAGTTCCCGCAACAAATCCTCTTTTTGTAAACGCCGAAACAAGTAATCCCGGCGCAACCGGGATAAAAAAGCCAACAGCTTTTCTTCCCCAATCTTCTTCTCAAGTTCCAACCAGAAAGACCTGCCGCCAGCGTAAACCCCTTGCCGGTAGGCCAAAGCTGTGGGATAGTCTTTTAAGGTGCGGTCCATAAACATTGGGTCCGCCGCCATTCCTTCAGCTGCTGACAGCCTCTGCCGGTAGAGAGAGGGGTCGTGGTAGCGATAAAATAAGAGGGTAGAGTATTCGGCCAGCCCTTCGTCCATCCACGGCTCGTTAACCTGATCGGTGCCCACCAGGTTATACCACCACTGGTGGGCCACTTCATGAACTACAACCGAAGGGCTAAAGTCGGCCAAAGTGCTGATGAATATAAGCCCGGGGTATTCCATGCCGGCTAGTTCGGCCAGAGGGACCAGGGCGATGTGAAAATAGGAGTAGGGGTAGGGGCCGAATTTTTCTTGAAAGAAGTCCAGAGCCCGGGCTGCCGTGGCCAAGATAATTCCCTCTTGTACAGCTACGCCCGCCCCCTCGTCCCCTGCCAGCACCAGCTCTACCTTGCCGGGGGGGCCGAAAATATAACGCCAGCCGGGGCCGGCCGCAAAGCTAAATTCCCGAAGGGGTTGCTCGCCGGTAAAGTGCCACACCTGATCCCGGCCTTCGGCGCGGACATCCACGGCCCTACCCCCGGCAATTACTTTATAGCCTGTGGGCAAGATAAGTTTAACCCGGTAAAAAGCGGCATCGGCAAAATAGGGGTCTCCGAAGCCTCGATCCATAACTACTCCCTGCCACGTTCCTCCGGTCCGCGGCGCCAAAATGGGGTACCAGCCGGCGAGCATGTTTGCTCCCCGAAATCTACCTAGGCGGGCGGCCACTTCGGGCACTTTGGTGTGAAATTCTATATTCACCTCGGCAGTCTCCTGGGGTCTAAGAGGGGGGTCGAGGAGGAAAAGCAGTTTATCTCCGGTAGTAATATATTCAACACGGCGGCCCTGAAAATTGCCCGCCTCAATTTTAATTTCGGCGCCGGTTGCCAGGGCTTTTGCCGGGAGATTAAACTGGAGTTCCTTTAAAGAAAAAGTATAAGGGTTGGGGTAAGTTAAATTTAGTTTGCCCTCGATTAATCCGGAACGAGGATCATAGCGGGCCTCAATGCGGTATTCGGGATAAGGGGGGGCACGGAATCCATCTTTCCGGCCTGGTTCCGAACCTGTACCCGGCATGAAAGCAGGGCGGAAAAAGAAAAAAGCCAGGCCCAGACTCAAAACCAGTGTTAAGATTAGCAAGACTTTGTTTACCATATGCAGATTTATACCGCCTGATAAAATCGAGCTTGGCCAATTATCATATTTCGTCACCCTTAGCCAAAATCCTGCACAAAAAAACCTCGTCCTCAGGACGAGGTTGAAAAAATTTGCTTCTTAAGTTTCCTTACTTCCTAGCACGGTTTGGCTTGGCAGCCAAAGTGACGCTAACTTCCCTTTTTTGACCTAAACGTATAAATTGGAGCCTGATTTGCTGGCCTACCTGCCTGCTCTGCACCAGTTTTACCAGGTCGTTGGCCGATTTTACGGCCTGGCCGTCAACCTTGAGGATTACATCTCCGCGCTTTAAGCCCGCTTTGGCCGCCGGGGAATTAGGTTCGATGTTATAGATAAGGGCGCCCTCGGCCTTATCTAAACCCAGGAAATCGGCCACCTCCGGCGTTACGTCCTGAAGCCAGACACCCAGCCAGGGCCTGGTAATCTCGCCCTTGGTCATTAAGTCGTTTAGCACCGGCTGTACGGTGCTGCTGGGGATGGCAAAACCGATGCCCTGGGCGGCGGCGTTTACGGCAGTATTGATGCCGATAACTTCGCCTTTAAGGTTTAAAAGCGGGCCGCCGCTGTTGCCGGGGTTAATGGAGGCGTCGGTCTGTAAAAGATTTTCGTAGTGACGGTCTTCAATCTGGATTGGGCGGCCTTTAGCGCTGATGACGCCTACCGTGACGGTATGATCTAAACCGCCGGGGTTACCGATGGCGATCACCCATTCACCGACCCGCAACTTATCGGCGTCGCCAAGTTTAAGAAAAGGCAAGGGCTTGCCGGCCTCGATTTTTAGGACCGCCAGGTCTAGGTCATAATCAGCGCCTACAACTTTGGCCTTAAAAGGCTGCTCAAAACCGACTACGGTGACTTTAACTTCTTTAGCGCCGTTGACTACATGCTCGTTAGTAAGAATATAACCGTCCGAGCTGATGATGAAACCGGAGCCGAGGCCGCGCCGCTCTTGGGGAGGCAGGCGGAATTCGTCGCCGAAGAAGTAGCGGAAGAAGGGGTCGTTAAAAAAGGGCGGCAGGTTTTCACGGTTTTCTACGACGGTGTCGATGCGTACTACTGCCGGCCCGGCGGCATCCACGATGTCGGCAATAGTTTCCGGCCCCAGGCCGGGGGGAGCCTCGGGCGATGCCGGCGCTTTTCCAGTAATGCCCGCAGCTTGATTACTCCCGGTAGCATATAGCGGCGGAGCCTTTTCTCCCCCGCTTAAAGCGCCCATGGTAATCATGCCGGCCAGGAAAACTACCAGGACCAATATAACAATTAACCCTACTGGCCGCTTTTTACTTTCCTGCCAGTACATTTTTCTCTAGCCTCCAGATTAAGGTTTTTGTTTGGCTTTCATTATATTCCTTTATTTAAAAAAGTTGCAACCCCAATTTAGCCCTGCTATACTGGACGCTGGGGGTGAAAAAGTGAAAAAAGTTTATCTTATCCTGCTTTTATGCGCCTGGCTGCTCTTGGGCTTCGCCGTCAACGCAATCAATAACCTCGGCGCCAGCAGCCATGATCCCGGCGTCGGCCAGACGGAGACCACCCATAAATGATAAAGGGGGGCAGCCGCATGCGCGCCGAAGCTATTTTCACCGGGACCGAACTCCTCCTGGGGCAGATCGTGAACACCAACGCCGCCCTATTAGGGCAAAAATTGGCCGCCGCCGGCATTGACCTCTACCACCAGGTAACGGTAGGCGATAACTTAGAGCGCATCGCGGCGGCCATTAAAACAGCGCGGGAACGCGCCGACCTGATCATCGTGTGCGGCGGGCTGGGTCCCACCGAAGACGACCTTTCCCGTGAAGCCCTGGCCATCGCCCTAGGACTGCCCTTAGAAGAAGATCCCGAGGCTAGAACCAGTATCGAAGCCTTTTTCCGGAGCCGCCGGCGGCCGCTGCTCCCGGCCAATCTCAAACAGGCCCTCATTCCCAAAGGCGGGCGCTCCCTTCCTAATCCGTACGGTACGGCTCCTGGCGTTTTTTTATGCCATGATGGCAAATATTACGCCCTTTTACCGGGGCCGCCCCACGAATTCCGGCCCATGCTTGAGGAAAAGCTTCTGCCCCTGCTGGAAGCCTTAGGCGCGGGCCAACAGGTCATCCTCTCGCGCGTAATTAAAATCACCGGCCTGGGCGAATCCGCCGTTGAGGAAATGGTACGCGATCTCCTCCACCGGGATAATCCCACCCTGGCCCCCCTGGCCAGACCTTCAGAAGTAAGCCTCCGGATAACAGCTAAAGCGCCGTCACCAGCCGCCGCCCAAGAGCTAATATCCACCCTGGAAAAAGAACTTTTTAACCGCCTCGGAAACCATATTTTCGGTACGGATGAAGAGACCCTTGAAGGCGTAGTGGCCGGTTTATTGACCGGGCAGGGCCTGACTCTGGCCGTAGCCGAATCCTGCAGCGGCGGGCTCCTGGCCCACCGGCTGACCAACATCCCCGGCAGCTCCTCTTTCTTTCTGGCCGGAATAACGGCTTATGCCAATGAGGCCAAAGAAAAACTGCTCGGCGTGGAGGCAGGCCTGTTAAAAAAATTCGGTGCGGTAAGCGAAGAAGTGGCCGTAGCCATGGCCAGGGGTGTGCGCCTGGCGACCGGCAGCGATATCGGCGTGGGTATTACCGGCATAGCCGGGCCAGCAGGGGGAACCCCCGCCAAACCGGTAGGCCTGGTCTACCTGGCCGTAGATTTTCGGGGAAAACTTACAACGCGACAGGAGATCCTTAACGGCGAACGGGAAATAATTAAATACCGGGCCACTCAGAGCGCGCTGGATATGCTCTGGCGGGCCTTGACCGGCAGGAAGGCATAAAGACAAAGGTTAAAAGGAAACGCTAAAGTAAGAAAAGCCGGGGTGGAGGCACGGCGTATGACGGTAGATGATTTCAAACGGGAATTACGGCGCCGGTCGCAGGAGTTATATAGGCGCCTCCGCGAGGCAGGAATCTGGAGGCAGGCAGAAACCTGGCGACAATACCTGGGCCGCATGAAATGGCGGCGGAACGGCCCCCTGCTGGCAGTCCTCCTTCTCCTTGTATTGCTGCCGGGAGCCACCCTGACGCCGGCCCCACCCCGCCACCTGCGCGACCTACCCCGCGTCCCCGCCAGCATCCGCGATAGCGATGCCTACCTCCTCGCCCAGTTGGTAGCCGCTGAGGCCGGGGACGAACCCTACGCCGGCCAGGTAGCCGTAGCCGCCGTGGTCCTAAACCGCACCCGCCACCCCGCCTTTCCCAAAACTGTAAGCGAAGTCGTCTTCGAGCCCTGGGCCTTCGAAAGCGTGGCCAACGGCCGCATCTGGTATGTTTACCCTAAAACTACAGCCTACCTGGCGGTAATCGACGCCTTCAATGGCTGGGATCCCAGCCACGGCGCCCTTTACTTCTGGAATCCCGCCAGGTCTACCAGTCCCTGGATCTGGTCCCGCCGTCCCTACCTTTCTATCGGCCAGCATCTATTTGCCCGCTAATAATTCCTATGGCTCCCAGGGCAGCCGTTAGTGCCGGTAAAGATTCTAACGGAACTTCTATTTCCAGAGTTGCGGAGACGCCATAATCGCCCGCTATAATTTTCCCACCATACTGGCGCAGCAAACCTTTGACCCGGTCCAACTGTTCGTAGGAACAGCGTAGCTTGAGGGTACGTACAGGCACTTTTTCCTTGATACCAGCCGCCGCCAGGACGGCCTGCGCCGTGCCGCCGTAAGCTTCTATCAGGCCCCTCACGCCCAGCTTCTGGCCGCCAAAGTACCTGGTGACCACCACAACTACATCGGTAACCCCGGCGCTGAGGATGGCCCCTAAAATAGGACGACCGGCTGTCCCATGGGGTTCACCGGCATCGCTATAATAAATTATCTCATTTTTACCGCTACCAATCCGGTAGGCATAGCAATTATGAGTCGCCTGGCGGTGCTCCGCCTGCACCCGAGCAATAAAGGCCCTGGCCTCCTCCTCGGACGTTACTTCCTTTACCTGCCCTATAAAACGTGAGCGCTTGAGTTTCTGTTCTATCCTGGCCTCCTGCGCTACGGTCAAATAAGGCCTCATTTACTTGCCCGCCAGCGGCAGCACCCAGACTTCCGTCTCCTCAGGCAGATTATCGCTCCGCAAATCAATCTTATCTACTCCCAAATGGCGAACGTTGGCGCGGCCTGCTGTAAACTTATCTACGCCGCTGATGGGAAAGCCCTGCATACCTTCCACCAGGTAATGCATAGGAAGAACCAGGCGCGGCTTAAGCATCTCCACTATCTTCCAGGCTTCACCCGGGCCTATGGTAAAGTAGCCGCCTACGGGAATCATTAACACATCGAGCCTGCCGATCTTTTGACATTGCTCTTCCGTAAGTACATGGCCCAGATCGCCCAGGTGGGCCATCCGCAGGTCGCCTACTTCGAGCACGAAAACGGCATTTTTGCCCCTTTTACTGCCCTGGCTGTCGTCATGATAAGTAGGCACGATGTAGCCCCGTACGTCCTTTAAAACCGCCCCTACTTGCTGCCACTCGGCGCCGTCGGGAGTTAGCCCCCTCCAGATTTGCGGTTGCCCCGTTACCCCCTGAAGGTAATTGTGGTCCCAATGCTCGTGGCTGACAGTTACCAGGTCGGCTTCTACGGTTCGGGCCGCCGGCATAACCTGGGGACCGTACGGGTCGGTTACCACCCTCACCCCCTGGGGGCTGGTAAAATAAAAGCTAGCATGGCCCAGCCACTGCATAAATTGTATCCGCTCCTTCTTTTTAAATTATTAAATTTTATAGAAAAAGAG
>JASUSV010000086.1 GCA_030445865.1 Clostridia bacterium | reverse complement strand
TAGCTCTATAAGCTGGCTAAAAAACCAAGAATAGCCTCGTCACCATCGCCGGTTGCTTCAGTACGACCATATGGGCTGACTGGGGCACCAAACCAGGCGCGCCCCGAGAATCTGTTCAGCTAGATACCGCTATACCTTACCGCATAGCAACATCCCTCGTTGCATATTACCAGGGTGGGCACATGGATTTTGTTAATTTCCTGGGGCGCACTAAGCAAGCCCCGGCCCTGGGAGTAAAAAAATGCCCTGGCTTCCCCAGGGCCCTAATTATATATCTACATAGGCATAATCGAGTAAATATCTCACGATCTCCTGGTGGCTGAAGCCCTGGGGGAAGTTCCCCCACTGCTCCCCGGTACGGGGATCGAAATGCTCGGCCATCAAGAAGAGGTCGGTGGCGTTTTTCAGGCAGATCTGGAACAACTCATTGGCCCTTTCATAATTTCCCGCGTGCAGGTAATAGCGCGCGAGCCACAAAGTGGGCAGGTAGAAGGGCACGGCGGCGTGCTCATAGCGGGCAATGCCGCCCCACATCTGCAATCCCCCGTATTTCTCCTGCCCGCCGTTAGCCAGAAGCGACGGTTTTTCCATGTTTTTTACCGTGGCCACCAGGCGGGGATGGTTGGCCGGGAGCAGTCCATAAAACTCCAGAGCCAGGACGGAGATATCCAGGGGGGCATCCGGGCCGTAGTGCTGCAGATAGGCCCGGCGCTGCGGCGACCAGCCGCGGGTGAGGACCTGGCGGCGCACGGCGGCGGCCGCCCGGTGCCAGCGGCCGGCCCAGTGCAATCTGCCCAGTTCGATGGAGAGATGCGAAGCTGCCGTCAACCCGGCGTAACAGAGAACCTTACCGTAAACCCAGTGGTCCTTGCGCTCGCGGATCTCCCAGATGCCGTTCTCCGGTTGGGCCCAGTAGCGCTCCAGCCAGGTAGCCGCCCGGCGGATGGCGTCCCAGTGATAACGGATGTATTCCCGGTCGCGGGTGGCCAGGAAATGCCACCAGAGACCGTCCAGGACGTTACCGGCATTGTCCAGCTGGATCTGGCGTATGGCCTCGTTGCCAAAGCGGACGGGCCGCTCGCCATGCGGACCCTTCAGATCCTCGACGATGTACTCCTGGCCACCCTCGCCTTCCACTGGAAAAAGCGGCTGGTACCAGCCGCCGTCTTTTTCCTGGCGGGAGAGGGCGAACTCATAGAAATTCCTCGCCTCATCGTGATAGCCGGCGGCGTCAAAAGCCAGGGCAGTAAAATAACCGTCCCGCAGCCAGCAGTAGCGGTAGTCCCAGTTATCGCTGCCGCCCGGCACGGCCGGAAAAGAAGTGGTAGGCGCGGCGATTATGGCGCCGGTAGCCCGGTAAGTTAAAAGCTTTAAAACCATCAAGCTTCGGTAATAAGCCGTCAGGGCCTCCTGGTTGCGCGTGCGGGGCCGCCGGGCCCGCTCCAACCACTTTTTCCACCAACACAAATTTTCTTCTAAAGAACTATAGAAGCCGGCCGTCCAGTTCTGGCGCGCCATAGTCAGGTTGGGGCCGTAAGACAACACCATCCAGAAGCGCTGTTTCTCGCCCGGTTTTAAAATAAGCTCCGAATTGGGCGACGGCAGGCCGGCCAATCCAATGCACGCCGCCCCCTCGGGTCCGGAAATAAACTGAAAGGAACCCTGGAAACGGCTCCGGAATCTGTAGGCTTTTGTTTCCACTGCCTGGGCCTGCCAGCGCATTACCGGCCGCATGGATTGCTGGCCGGTATTTTCCAGGGTGATAATCCGGCTTAAATGGTGGTAGCCCCAGGGCATAAAGTCGAGCACCGTTACCTTAAAATCTTCGCCGGCGCAGACTGTCTCCAGAATATTGCTCCACGGGAGATACCTTTGACGCAAGGGATGGACGGCAGGCTCAAAAAGTAAGCGCAGGCTCCCCCCTTTACGAGGGTCAAGAGCGGCGGCAAAAAGAGGAAAGCTGTCAAAGGACGGCACGCACAACCACGCTATAGATAAATCGGGAGCTATGAGGGCGGCGGTCTCTCCATTTCCTACAAAACCATAATAGGGGCGGCGGAGTTGCAAATTTAAAGTTCACGCTCCAAATTTTAAGCTATATCCGGTCTTAAGGTTGCTGCGGCACCTAGATAAATATGCTTTACACTTTTATTTTTATTACTATAAATATGGAGCAGCACCCGGATGGTACGCGGTAAACTGCCAGGCACAGGAATTTCATTCGTGCACAAGAGCGGGACTTCCCGCCACCCCAACTGCCTGGCTGCCTCTGCCGGAAAGGCCGCATCCAGGTCTCTGGTAACGGTAAAAATGGCGCTAATTACATCGGTTGTTTCCAGATCATTGGCTTTTATGATTTCCTGTAAGAGCTCTCTTGTCGCCGCCAGTATGGCGGCAGCTGTATTTTCTTCCGCGCAAACGGCGCCGCGAATAGCTTTAACTTTTTTCTCCTCCATATGCTACCATCCTTCTCAATCTCAGCGGTAAGGTGTGGCCCGGTGGCCAAGGCCAATGCCTACTTCGTCAAGGTGGAGGAGACCGATACCGAAAAAGACGGCCACGCTGATGTGGTCGCCGTAGCGGGCTATGCCGATTTTGCCCCCTACATTTAAGCCTATGGCTTTGGGCATAATCTGGGACAGAGCTTCCCGCGTGGCGCCGGCCACAGCGCCTTCTTCGGCATGGGTTTCTTTAATTACCCCTTCACGTTTAGCGGCTACCACTGCCCGTTCGACTATCTTCTGGACCGAGGCAATAAACTCGCCCCCGTAATCCACCGCCGCCGTGCGGATGCCCATGGCAGCAAATTTTGTTTTAAGCCGGCTTTCTTCCTCGCGGCTTTCGCTTAAAGCCATGCGTAGGGCAGTGGCCGCCACTTTTTTACTACCGTACTCCATTTTCCCCCACCTTTTGCGGCATTCGCCTAATACTTTAGCATAGCTTTTTTAAATTTTAAAGCCCCAGGTTGTACCACCTAGGGCTTATTTTTGGCGCCGGCTATTCCTCTTTCTTTAACCAGGGCATCATGGCCCGGAGTTGGTCGCCGACCTTTTCAATAAGGTGTTCTTCGGCCCGGCGCTTCATAGCCGTATATTTAGGCCGGCCGGCCTTGTTTTCCAGAATCCATTCCTGGGCGAAGGTGCCGTCCTGCACCTCTTTTAAGATCTGCTTCATGGTCTGCCTTACATGGTCATCGATAACCCTGGGCCCGCGGGTATAGTCGCCGTATTCGGCGGTATCGCTGATGGAGTAGCGCATCCATTTAATGCCGCCTTCATATACGAGGTCGATTAAAAGTTTGAGCTCGTTCAAGCACTCGAAATAGGCGATTTCAGGCTGATAGCCGGCCTCCACCAGAACCTCAAAGGTAGTGGTGATAAGGTGGTTGACGCCGCCGCAGAGAACGCACTGTTCGCCGAAGAGGTCGGTCTCGGTTTCTTCCCGGAAGGTGGTCTCGATTACGCCAGCCCGGGTGCAGCCTATGCCTTTAGCCATAGCCAGGGCCATTTCCTTGGCTTTGCCGGTTACATCCTGGTGGATGGCCAGCAGGCCCGGAACGCCCTTGCCCTCTTTAAACATGCGGCGGACTAGATGCCCCGGGCTCTTGGGGGCTACCATGAATACATCGACGTTTTCGGGCGGGACGATCTGGTTGTAAAGGATGTTAAAACCGTGGGCCACAACTAGGGCGCTGTTGGGTTTTAAATTCGGCCGGATTTCCTCTTCATAAACTTCGGGCTGGACGTTGTCCGGCATCATAATGACTACGATGTCGGCTTCCGCCGTAGCTTCGGCTACCGATTTAACCGTCAGGCCGTCCGCCTGGGCTTTGGCAATAGATTTGCTGGTCTTATGTAAACCTACAACTACATCCATACCACTGTCCCTTAAATTCTGGGCCCAGGCATGTCCCTGGCTGCCGTAACCCAAGATGGCAATCTTTTTGCCCTTCAGTATGTTGAGATCGGCATCTTTATCGTAATACATTTTCCCCATAACATTTCCTGGCCTGTCTGCCAGGATTCCACCTCCTGATAAATGTTTGGCTCAGGTTAATATTCGCAACCGGTCACCGGATTCCTGCCTGGCCGGGAAATTTTTTTGCCATGTTTAATATGCCCTTCCGGCAATTTCGATAATAACCCTTGGCTGTTAGAAAATTTTTCTTGTTCCTGTTGTTATTTCTATTACCGCATTATCTGCCCTCCATGGGCTGATGTAAGGCAATTTCTTTCAAACGCCGCACTTCCTCCGGCGTGAGGTGCCGGTACTGGCCCGGTCTCAAGCTTCCCAGGGTCAAAAAAGCAAACTTAACCCGCTTTAATTTCAAAACCGGGTGCCCTACGGCAGCGCACATGCGGCGCACTTCCCGCTTTTTGCCCTCACGCAAGGTTAGCTCCAGCAAAGCGTTACCTTGCTTTATTTTTACCAGCCGCACCCTGGCTGGCGCTGTACAGCCATCTTCTAGCTCTACGCCCCGGCGCAAACGCTCTATCTTTTCTGCCCCCGGGACTCCTTTGACCAGAGCCAGGTAGGTCTTGGGGATGCCGTATCGCGGGTGGGTGAGCTTTAAAGCCAGGTCGCCGTCGTTGGTCAGCAGGAGCAGGCCTTCAGTGCGGTAGTCAAGGCGGCCTACCGGAAAAACGCGCTGGGGGACGTCCCGCACTAGGTCGATAACTTTGGGACGGCCCTGGGGGTCGAAGGCAGTGGTGACATAGCCTTCAGGTTTATAAAGCAAAAGGTAAACCTTCTTGCTTTCCAGGCTAACGGGCCGGCCGTCCACTTCCACCCTGTCCTTCTGGGGATCGACCTGCACTCCCATAACCTTTACCACCCGGCCGTTAACCTTGACCCGGCCGGAGGCGATCATCTCCTCGGCATGGCGCCGCGAAGCTACGCCCGCCTGTGACAAAAACTTTTGCAGGCGCAAATTCCAGCCCTCTTTCCAAGGTTTTGCCTTTTATCTTAAAAGAGCTCAGTCCGGGTTTCAACTGAATTTTTAAAAATGATGGCAAACGGCCACTGCCGCCATTAAACTGAGTTGTCGGCTCTCCTGCTGGCATCCAATACTATGGTTACGGTCGCGGGAATGTTTAAATGCAACGTAAAAGAAGTGCCTTTTTCGTCCTTCTGTAAGTAGTCTTCGCAACAGAGGTCCATCCAACGGTTGCCTCCTTTCTTGATCAATGCTATACTTAAAGTATGAAACCTGAGCTAGAAGAACACTATCCATTACGTAAGGCCGCTGAAATTCTGGGCGTACACCGTTAGTGTAAAATTTCAGTAGGCAGTCCAGGTCCGGAGGAATCCGGACAAAGGATAAAGAAAAAGAGACCTCACAAACCTAAAAACCCTAAAGAAAGGA
>JASUSV010000085.1 GCA_030445865.1 Clostridia bacterium | reverse complement strand
ACGAACTCAGCGCCCTCTTTGAATTCAGCAAAACAGTTTCCGGCAGCCTCCAGGTGGCCGAAGCTGCCCGGAAGGGACTTCAGGCGGTGCTGGAATTGACCGGCGCCACCAGCGGGTCAGTGGTAATGCTTGGCGAAGCGGAGTTAGGGGAGGCAGCTCTTGAAGTGGCGGCTACCCTGGAGCCGTGCAGCGAGCTAAGGGCCATTCCTACGGGGGAAATAATAGCCGCCGTTGGGCGGGAAGCTATCGCCGCGCACTTTGAAAGCCGCCCCGGAGAAAGCACGCCCGAAGAAAAGCGGCCGGCGATTGCCATACCGCTTACAGTTGGGGGTAAGGTAACAGGGGTACTCACCCTAGCAGGCAAGCCAGGGGGGCAACGCTTCACCGAAGGAGAAGCCATCTTCCTGACTACCCTGGGTACCGTTCTGGGGCTGGCGCTGGAAAATGCCCGGCTTTTCCGGAAGGTGCAGGAAAGGGCAGCCATGCTTGAACGGCTTATTGAAGTAGGGCAGGTGCTATCGAGCCACCTGGATGTGGATCTGGTGCTTGAATCGGCCCTGGCAAGCGTGAGGGACGTGCTGGGGGCACGGTGGTGCGCCCTGCGGGTGCTTGACGAGAATACCGGCGAACTAATCCTTAAGGCCAGCCTGGGTATGAGCCCTAAACTCCAAGAAAGGGTCGCCCGCGTCCGGCCGGAGGGTAATTTGCTGGGTGAAGTGCTACAAAAAGGGGAACCCATAGTAGTGGAGGACTTGGCTGCCGACGGGTCCGGCAGGCACCTGCCCTACTACGCCCTTGAGATGCGGGCCCTGATGGTGGTGCCGGTGAAAGCGGGCGGAAAGATCCTGGGTACACTGAAGGTTTATTCTCCCGTACCGCGGCGCTGGTCGGAAGAGGAAGTTGAGTACCTGGATACTGTTGCCGCTCAAGTCGGGCTGGCGCTGGAGAACGCGCGCCTTTACTCCTCCCTGCGAGAGTACTACTTGAGTGCCGTGCAGGCGCTGGCGGCGGCATTGGAGGCCAAGGACGTTTACACGAGGGGGCATTCCATCCGGGTGGCAAAATGGGCGCGCTCCTGCGCCCGTATGCTGGGACTTGGCGCTGAAGAAGAGGAACAGGTCTACCTGGCCGGCCTTTTACACGACCTGGGCAAAATTGGCGTACGCGAGGACATTCTTCTTAAGCCGGGCCCCCTTACCCTGGAAGAAAGAAAAGAGATGCAGAACCATGCCGAAGTGGGGGCCAGGATCCTGCAACCGGCCCGGTTCCCTGCGGCGGTAATTTTAGCCGTGCGGCACCATCACGAGGACTATGGGGGCGGGGGTTATCCGGCCGGCCTTTCAGGAGAGGAGGTCCCGCTTCTGGCGCGCATTATTCGTGTGGCCGATGCCTACGACGCCATGACCTCCGCCAGGCCTTACAGGCAGGCATTTACCTCCCAGGAGGCACGGGAGGAGTTGAAACGGTGTGCAGGCCGGCAATTTGACCCCCGGGTGGTAGAGGCATTTTTACGGATTCCGCAAGAAGAAATGGAAAATATTGCGACATCGGGGGGGGTACCCTGATAGCTTTGCTGGGCGAAATACTTTTTTCACTTAGGCGGCCACGCTGACCCGGGCTGGGTCTACCCGCCCAGGTTCAAGCCCAGGACCAACCTGCGCACCGTCACCTGGAAGTAGCAAGGGCTGGCGCGCTCCCACCCAGCCTGCACACGGCCGACGACTTGCCGAAGTTCAGAGAGTTCTCCTCGGATCCGGCCGGCCAGGGCAAGATACTTCTTCTTCATATCTCGATCCCTTCGCCTTCAATGGCTTTACGTAAGGAATCCTTGCACGTTGCGGCATCAATTAAATCAACCTTGAAATGTTTACTCAGCCCAGTTACTGCACCTACTGCCGCATAAAAACGACTGTCGGGAATACCCCACACTGCCAGATCAATATCAGACCAGCGCGTAAAATCGGAAGGGTGGACCAGGGAGCCGAAAACCATTACTTTCCTCGCACCATAGCTTTCTTTTAAAAGGGCTGCAGCTTTCCTAGCGAGTTCCCAGGCTGCATAGTAATGATCGGACAAGTATTCATCGGTCTGCGAAAAATCATCCCTAAATGTCAGGGGATATTTTTTGGTATAATATTCAGCCAGTTCCTCTCGTCTTGCCTCCACTTTTTAAGCCCCCTTCCAGTCACTTAATATATCTGGTTCTGCGTTGGCATTAAGTCTTCTTTGTAGGCTGCTAATCCTGGACCGCAATTCGTTAATTCTTCGTTCAAGGCCTTTAATTGCCAGTTGCAGAGCGCTGTCATTGCCTCAACTTCAAAGCGCAGCACTTCTAAGTGAGCAATGATATCCGAAAACGATTTCAATATATCTCCTTTTTCCTCGCTCTGCCGTTTGGCACGGAGATAATATCGTTTTTCCTCGTGGGACACTTGAGACCAATCTCGTCCGGCGTGTTGAAGAAATTCGTCTATGCTATCCTGATTTACCCTTAGCTCAAACATAAATTGCATGCCTTACGTCTTTTTGCCACTGACCGATCTTTTATTCATAATCATAAATAACCTCAAGGTCTTTGTCTTTTATATGAATATCGGCTTGGCGCAAAAGTTCGTTAGTATAATCTTCCCAGCGATTTTCAACCATGTACCGGAACTCATCCCCGCGGATTTCAGGATGTTTATTGCCCCAATCCGCTTTAAACTTTTCCCGTAAACGACTAATGGGCATGGTCCGCATGAGCCTTTGCACCCGGTATTCTGTTAGAGCTTCCGGACTGGTAAAGCCCATCCATTCCTGGAACTTCTTCTCGACCTCTTGCAGCCTTTCTATCTCTTCTTTGGCCTTTGCGTCTTTAAGCGCCTCTTTTAGGGATTCCTGGGAAAGGGTCTCTATTTCCTGGTAACGCTGCCGGGCCTCGTCTATAGAAACTTTATATCCCTCCTTAACCGCTTCCTGGTACAGAACCTCTTCCTGCACCAGCCGGTTAAAAGCCTCATTCCTCTCCCCTGTCATTTCGCTTTGACGTTTTGCCAGGAGGTAGTAACGCTCTTCTTCTGGCGACATCATGGACCAGTCCCGTCCGGAATTCTTAAGAAACTCGTCTATAGAAACAGATCCTGATTGAACCCTCATTTCAGCCATGAATTGCAAATTAAGCATTTCTTTTTCCAGGGCTTCCTTAGTTATTGGTTGACCATTTACAAAGGCTACTACCCCCTCGATTTCTTTTGGCGATTGAGAAGATCGGGCGCAGGCTGTAAAGGCGAGGATTGGCAGTAAGGTCATAACGATTAATGCTTTCAACTGGCTCCAATTGTTACCGGCGAGCACATTATCCCCTTCCTTCATGGTGGTAGTGAATCGATCGCTTTAACCAGGTTGGCGATTACCTCACGTAGTACCAACGGCGGCCTAAACATGGCTGTTTCATGGACTCCGGCGCCGGAAACCTCTATCCCCAGCCGGCGAGCTTCGGTCATGGCCCGTAAAAGGTGAAAATCATGAGTAACGATAACGGCACTTTTCCAACCGTGTTTGCGCATCTCAATCCTGTTAAGGCAATCTTCAACTATTCCCGATTCGGGGGTTATTTGAGGAAGCTTTATCCCAATTTTCCTGGGAGCCCATGAGGTTTAGTGCCGGGGCTACACTCTATCTAGTTAAGATAAGCAAATCTTCCAGAGCCTCTGTTAACTTGGGATAGCGAAACTGGTAACCCTCTTGCAAAACCCGGGCAGGGAGCACCCGCTGGCCGGTAAGCAGAAGATTGGCCATTTCTCCTAAGGCCATTTTCAGCAGCCATGCCGGTATTCGCAAACTGGAAGGTCGCTTCAGCACTCTCCCCAGGATCGAGACAAATTCCTCCATCCGTACCGGCTGGGGTGCGGTAAGATTTACCGGCCCATGTACGGTTGTACGCTCGAGGACTAGCTGGATAATCCCTACGGCATCAGCAATGTGAATCCAGGAAACCCACTGCCGGCCGCTGCCTAACGGGCCGCCAAGAAACAAACGAAAAGGGGTAACCATACGCGGCAAGGTTCCTCCTTCCCTGGCCAGGACAATACCGGTGCGCAGGGTTACTACCCTAATTCCTAATTCCCTGGCCCGGTTGGCTTCTTGCTCCCAGGCTCGGCAGACTTCAGCCAGGAAGTCATGCCCCGGCGGCGAGGCCTCGGTTAGTTCTTCGTCGCCATGGGGGCCATAATAGCCGATTGCCGACCCGCTAATGAACACCTTGGGACACTGACTTAGCTTTTGGAATGACTCTATCAATTCCCGGGTGACACTTAAACGGCTTTGCCTAATAGCCTGTTTTTTCGAGGTAGTCCAGCGCCCGGCGCCGATATTTTCCCCGGCCAGGTTGATAACCGCTTCTACACCTTCCAGGGCCTCCCGGGGTACCCTTTCCGTGCCGGGCTGCCACTGGATAAGTTGAACCCCGGAGGGTAGCCTGCCCCTCGCTGCCGCAGCATTCCGTGAAACAACGATTGGATCATGACCTGTCTGCAGGAGTTTTGTACAAAGGGAACTTCCTAAAAGGCCTGTACCGCCGGTGATTAATATTTTCAAAGCCAACCCACCTTTCCTGCTTGACTCAAAATGAGCCTTAATCTTAAATCAAAAGGTTGTTCTTCATTAACTGTTTTGGAGGTCTCTATTGAGTATGACGCATCCATATGCTAAAAGGTTCCTTTCGCAGCTACAGGCATTTAGCGTAGCGATGGCTTCCGCCGCAGTATCCAGAACATAAAGGTGCTGGCGCAGGCGGGCTACTCCCGGAAAACCCCGGAGGTAGCAGGCCTGGTGCCACGGTCCACTAGTTAAATTTTACACTACCCAGTCATAGGGTTTTCTTCAGGAGACTCTAGAGTATACCGCAGAACCTTTGTGAGACCCGGGCAACGAAACCGCGATAAGTTTTATCATAGCTATCTTGTGGAGCGTTAGTTCCCCGGGGATGAAATTGCTGAGGATCTACCTAAATTTCATAGAAATTTAAGGTGGTAGCCTCAACTTCTAGGTGGGTAAAAAGTTAGGGGATCCCCCTAAGGATCCCCTGATAAGGAAGCAGTTACACCCAGGCCGAAAACGACCTAAAGGTATTAAAGGAAATGGGGCTGCTATGATTTTTTTACCCAAATTTGCTCTACTGCAGGAGAGGTTTACCCTGGTAACTGATTTGTTTAATCTTGACTTCGGCCAGTTTCACTACGTTATCCGGCAGGGGTGCATAAAGAAGGTCTTTCGCGTAACTCTCGCCATTATGGATGGCCCACCAGAGGAAATCTACCAGAGCTTTACCTTTGGCGGCATCGTCTTGCTCCTTATACACGAGGAGGTAAGTATAACCGGCAATGGGATAGGAATTTTCACCGGGCGCA